>JAIOTO010000045.1 GCA_021106765.1 Methanosarcinaceae archaeon | reverse complement strand
TTAACAAAGTCCTAAGCCCTGCGCCTTTGACCTGGCTGGGCAACCCCCGCAAAATGGATAGATATGGTACAATAGAGCCTTAACATATTAATGTTACGCAATCCTGACTGGTGATTTCATCCTGTTCTTTCAGGTTCTGTGGGATTTTCTTCTTTGCAGTCGTTCCTGTACCTTTTTGCTGGATAGTTCCCGTATGGCATCTGATGCGATCCAGTGGGCGCTCTTTGAGTCCATGTTGTTGATCGTTTCCGCAGTCCGGAGGGCTCTGGTATTCAGGTGAGGATTACGTTTTCCGATCTGGCGCAGGGCCCAGTTGACGGCCTTTCTGACATAGTTCCTGCTGTCCGTGGCTTCTCGCTCTATTATGGGAAGGAAGCTTTCGAACAGTTCGTCGGGAGCGGCTTTATCGGCTACGGCCAGGCGAGCCATGAGGACGAAGCCAGCCCGTTTCACGAACTCTTCCCTGCGATAGCTCCAGTCGACTGCCTTTTGGATTGCATGCGGGCTTTTCTGGAACAGGTTCATGCAGCACTGATCGCAGATCTCCCAGTAGTCCAGATCAAGGACCCATTGTTCCATCTGCTTCTCGGTTACCCTGGCGGGCTCGTCGATCATGCTGGCAAGGATGCGGGTTTCCCGGATATCTGAATTCCACAGGCTCTTGGCAAGTTCATGGTCGTGTCCTGTATCCTTCGCGATTGCTCTCAGGTTGGGAATGGATACCCCGTACGTCCGATCGGGGGTGATGCCGTATCGCTGCATACCTTCAATGGCTCTGGGATCTGACATATCCTTCAGCTGTTGGAGGATGTCTTCAAGGATGTTGTCCATCGGTCCACCGGTTCAAGTTTATCGTATGATTGGAATGTTAGGACGAGAGATAGGAAAATAAGAATGCGCCGACCGGGATTCGAACCCGGGTTTGTGGCTTGGAAGGCCACAGTCATACCACTAGACCATCAACGCGCATTGCACCCCCTACATGTAGTGTTGAAATATAATCCTTTCGGCCTGCAGTCCCATGGCTGGCACTATTGCATTGCAGTATTGGCGTGGAAGCAATACGTTCTGCAACTTCCATACATATCTGTATACGAGTGTTTCCAATTACAATTCGGTCATTGTAGAGTTCACAGTGAATATGCTTTGCGCAGTTCCCTTATCCTGTCCCGGAATTCGGCCGCCCTTTCGAACTCCAGGTCTCTGGCTGCCGTCTTCATCTCTGATTCAAGGTCAATGATCATATCTGCTACCTCCCTGCCGGACATATCCTCAGCCAGCATCATCACGCCTGATGCTGTTCCACTGGTTTCTTGTTCTAGCTCGACCAGTTCCCTTTGTATTGTTTTCTGTATCGTTCGGGGAGTGATGTCGTGTTCCCTGTTGTACTCAAGTTGTTTCTGGCGACGTCGGTCCATTTCCTTGAGGGCACGCTGCATCGAGCCGGTAACAGTGTCAGCATACAGTATCGCATATCCAGCCACATTCCGGGACGCACGACCAACAGTCTGTATCAGGGATCTTTCCGATCGCAGGAAACCTTCCTTATCGGCGTCCAGTATGGCGACCATTGCCACCTCGGGGATATCAAGCCCTTCCCGTAGCAGGTTAATACCTACAAGGACATCAAAATTCCCTTTTCGCAGGGATCGCACGATCTCTGTACGTTCAAGGGTCTCAATGTCCGAATGCATGTACCTCACACGTATTCCAATCTCCAGAAGATAGTCAGTCAGGTCCTCCGCCATTCGTTTGGTAAGAGTGGTCACAAGGGTCCGGTATCCACGTTCTGTGATCTTGTGGATCTCGGATATCAGGTCATCGATCTGATCCCCTGCTGGTCGTATCAGTACATTCGGATCCACCAGGCCGGTAGGCCTGATGATCTGCTCCACAACCGCCGAGCTTCGATCCAGTTCGTATTCAGCAGGCGTGGCTGAGACGTAGATCGCCTGATTAATACGTTTATCGAACTCTTCATATCGCAGAGGCCGGTTGTCATATGCAGATGGGAGGCGGAACCCATAGTCTATCAATGCTTTCTTTCGTGCCCGGTCACCATTGTGCATCCCGCGTATCTGGGGTATCGTCACATGGGATTCATCAATGATCGTCAGGTAATCCTCCGGGAAGAACTCTAACAGGGAAGAGGGCGATTCTCCCGGACTTCTGCCATCGAAATGTCGTGAATAGTTCTCTATACCCTTGCAATACCCGATCTCGCGTATCATTTCCATATCAAATCGGGTACGCTGCAGTAACCTCTGTGACTCAAGGATCTCGTTATCAACTTCAAGTTTGGCTACCTCGCTATCCATCTCCTTTTCAATATTTTCCAGAGCTGCTTCAAGTTGGTTGTGGGGCATCACAAAATGTTTTGCGGGGTATATCGCAATACTATCATCCTGTGCTACTGTGCTCAGTACCTTTCCTGTGACCGGGTCCACATAGGTGATCCTGTCTATCTCATCTCCGAAGAGTTCGATACGTATCGCGTGTTTTTCCTGTGCAGGATATATCTCAATGGTATCTCCACGGGAGCGGAATGTACCATGTTCGAATGCAGTATCGTTCCTTTCGTACTGTATATTTATGAGTTTCCCGAATAGCTGGCTCCTATCGATCTCCGCTCCTGGCTCAAGCAGGATGGACATTTTTCTCCACTGCTGTGGTGATCCAAGACTGTAGATACAGGAGACGCTGGAGATTACGATAACATCCCTGCGTTCAATGAGAGATTTCGTGGCAGATAGGCGAAGCCTGTCGATCTCCTCGTTGACATCCGAATCCTTCTCAATATAGGTGTCAGTGGTGGGTAGATATGCCTCTGGTTGGTAATAGTCATAGTAACTGACAAAGTATTCCACAGCATTATTTGGGAAGAAATCTCTGAACTCCGAGAACAATTGTGCTGCAAGTGTCTTATTGTGGGCGATGATCAGTGTTGGTTTCTGGACATTCTGTATGACGTTCGCCATTGTGAAGGTCTTCCCTGAACCAGTGACTCCCAACAGGGTCTGGTGCTTGTAGCCTTTATTCAGGCCTTTGGTCAACCTATCGATCGCTGCCGGTTGATCCCCTGCTGGTGCGTAATCGGATACCAGGTCGAAAGGTTGCATATGACACCTATTGGTTGTGAACCTGTATAAACATGATTATCACTTCGTCTGGCGTTGATGTATGCCATACGCCAATACGTCATCCGTTCACAGGTAAACAGCTTCACAACAGCTGCATGTTATCTGAAGAATAGCAAGGATAGGATCATTAGCAAAATCGCCAGGATCATCACGGTCTTCAGGCTCTTGGTATCTGTTCCGATAAGAATAGGTATGGGTCCTAACATAATCACGCCACCTCCTCTAACCCTTCCCCCTTTAACGGCGGCGTCTCTGCTATCATATTTCTGATGATCGGTAGTGTTTTTGACGTAGTTTTCTTCGTGATACGGAGTATATGTCCTATCGCGGTCAGCATGAACGAATTCTCGGAACCCTGTATCATTGTTCGATCCCATTGTAACAAGCAAGAAACCAATAATGATCAGTCCCATTCCTGCTGCTATGAGGAGTAATCCGATCACCGGGTGCGCCTCCCCATCAGCAGATATAAAACAAGGAACAGTAGTCCGACCACGAGCATGGTTGATGTGATCTCAGTGGATGAGCCAAAAACGATCGGTATGGGGCCGATCATCACCAGACCACCGAAGTGTCCATTATTAGTCCCCTGAACAAAATGGAGGATGGTGCCTGCAAAGATCATTAGTGAACCGACAACGATCAGGATGAATCCAATTTTGAAGGCATCCTGTACAGGTCGCATGAGTAATCAGTTATAGATTAAAAAATTAAGATCATATCCTTTGTTCATCAGTGATGCCAGTTTGTTCTGCAAAAGTGATCTCGTTGGTGTCGTTGCTATTGTAGTGATATTCACGGCGGGTGCGATTCCCCCTGCGCACAAGGATATTCTTGCGGTACATTCTGGAAAGGTATGTGGAGGTGGTGCTAAGTTTGATATTTCCATAAATACGTTCGTACTGTTGTTGAACATCCTGTGAGGTGAACCACACGCGCGGATATTCATATTTCAGGAACATCTCAAGGCGTTCACTGATGGTTATTGAGGCATCGCTGATACGATTCCTGAACGATGAAATATGAGGTCGTGGCTGTGTAGTCTCGCTGGCCACTTGTATTCCAGGTCCAGGGGCCTGTTGGCTTGTGGATGGAATTGGACACTGTTGTTGTGGTGGTGGCTGGAAATATGGTGGATAATAGTAATAAGGTGCTGGCATCGGGTATTGTGGTTGCTGGTACACAGGCTGTGGATATGGTGTTTGTGTTGGCTGTGGTAAATTTGGTTGTGGCACCTGCGGTTGTGGCTGCTGGTACGGTTGAGCTGGCACGATTGGTTGCACTGTACCTTGTTGACCCTGTAAAACAGGCTGTTGCGTTTGTGGCTTGTGCGGGCGTTGTGATGAAGGTTCACTCGATAAGAGTTGCGTATCTTCGAACATCTGGATGAATTTGATCACTCGGTCTTTCCAGCCATTTCCCTGGAATTTAACACTTGCGATCTCTTCATCCTCATCATCGAGTAATTCGAGTCGGACCTTCATCCTTTTGCCTCTACACTTTTGAATCCATTCATCCCCTCAGACGTATGGATGTACTTTAAACCATTCATCCCCTCAGACTATGGTTTCGTTTTTTTGATTGTGAACATATCTGATTGTGCTTGCAATTTATCAGATTTGTTTTTATCATAATCCTCAAGTAACCAAAAGGTGTATTATTATATAAGTATTTTGTATGATTTGTGTGGTAATATGTTTTTTACAAATTAAATGCCTAATTATACTTTTTTTCTTTAAATTAGATGTTTAATACAGTTTTTATACATTATTGAGACACGTCAAGTATGTACTAATATAGTATATATTACTTTGTTTTCCAGTAGAAATACAGGGGTCTGTCTGTATATATAATACACTGTTTTTATCCACTTAATACTAAAATAGACTGATAATAATACGTTATTTTTGTTTTCATCTGAGTGTTGATTGTATCCGATCTGTTTTTGTGAACTGTGTTAAGGGTATGTTCAAAAGTTCTGCAAATAGAATTGTAGAGACGTCCAGCTCATCGATGAAATTAGTCATATAGTACGTGTGGTTGGATTTATATCACATGATGTTAATAGAGGGCAAACATGTCAGATGCAACTGCAGAATCATCTCTTGGAATGAATAACGCAAAAGTTGATGCACCAGTAGATCCTCTGGAGGCGGACGATGCAGAGATCCGATCCCTTCGCAGGGAGCTTGGGGAGCTGAGGGTCAATAACGAGTCTATCAGGGCCAAGCTCCTTGAAGCAAATATGCTGGCAAACAACTATCTTGAGGATATCGACAAACTCAGGGATCAATTGGATCGAGTAACATCCCCACCTCTTTTCATAGCAACAGTTATGGAAGTGGAGGAGGATATGGTACTGATCAAACAGCATGGGAACAATCAGGAGGTTATGACGGTAATCCCTCCTGAACTGGATGTTACTATTGAGGCAGGTATGCGAGTCTGCATTAATGCTGCTTTTTCCATAGTCACGGTAATACGGAAGGCTGCTGATGTGCGTGCACAGGTTATGGAATTGATCACATCTCCTGGTATCGATTATGATATGATCGGCGGATTGGACGATGTGATCCAGGAAGTGGTTGAATCAGTTGAACTTCCCCTTACTGAACCCGGTTTGTTCGAAAAGATCGGTATCGAACCACCGACAGGTGTTATGCTGTATGGGAGTCCCGGCACAGGGAAGACCCTGATCGCGAAAGCTGTGGCATCAAGGGCAAACGCTACTTTCATACGCATGTCCGGTTCAGACCTTGTACAGAAGTTCATTGGCGAGGGGGCAAGACTTGTTAAGGATGTGTTCCAGCTTGCCAGGGATAAATCACCATCCATTCTATTTATCGATGAGATCGATGCTGTGGGAGGATTACGTACGCATGATGGGACCACGGGTTCTGCAGAGGTTAGCAGAACAATGCTGCAGCTACTGGCTGAGATGGATGGGTTCAACCCGAGTGGTGATGTGAAGATCATGGCAGCAACCAACAGGATCGATCTGCTGGATCCAGCCCTATTAAGGCCGGGTAGGTTCGACCGTGTGATCGATGTCCCCCTGCCGGACGAAGAGGCTCGTGTCGACATCCTGAAGATCCACACCCGGAATATGAACCTGGCTGATGATGTTGATTTCCAGAAGATTGCAAATATGGCGGATGGTCTGAGTGGTGCAGATCTGAAGGTCATCGTCAAGGAGGCAGGGATGTTCGTTCTCCGGCGACGGGGTGAGGAGGTTACGATGAAAGATCTGCTGGATGCTTTCGAGAAAGTTGTGGCCGAAGAAGAAATGGGTACGCCTGTCGGAATGTTCGTGTAAATGGGTTAACCATTTACACCCTTTTGGACGAAAGTTTTATATGAAATAAGCTGCTTTTGGTGCCTATATCAACAGCAGAAAGCTCCGATAGTGTAGCACGGCCAATCATACAGGACTCTCACTCCTGCGACTGGGGTTCGAATCCCCATCGGAGCACCAATATCTTGTTTATAATCCCACTTGTTTTAATTAAAGTTACATACTGCTATGAATTATATTCTATATTAATTATTGCTTGATGAGATCATTTTGCCTTACCAATCAAT
>JAIOTO010000128.1 GCA_021106765.1 Methanosarcinaceae archaeon | reverse complement strand
GCCATTCCACACGAGCAGGCAATGGATGTAAAGGACGAAATTTCGTTCTATCAAGCGATAAAATCCAGACTTGTTAAATTTGACAGCACTGGAACAGGTAAAACAGACGAGGAGATTGAAACCGCAATCAGACAAGTTATTGATCAAGCTCTTGTTACCGAACAAGTGGTAGACGTGTTTGATGCCGCAGGAATTAAAAAACCGGACATTTCCATATTATCCGAAGATTTTCTTTTAGAAGTCAGGAATATGGAACACAAAAATATAGCTATGGAAGTCCTGAAAAAGTTGCTTAACGATGAAATAAAAGCCCGTGTAAAAAATAATCTGGTCCAAAGCAGATCATTAATGGAAATGCTGGAAGGTTCCATCAAGAAATATCATAACAAAGTTATAACTGCGGCTGAAGTTATTGAAGAATTGATTGAACTCAGTAAAGAGATAAATCGAATGGACAAAGAACCTCATGAGATGGGGTTGTCTGGATTTGAATACGCATTTTACACAGCAATTGCAGATAATGACAGTGCAAGAGAATTGATGCAAAAGGAGAAGCTACGGGAATTAGCTGTTGTTCTATTTGAAAAAATCAAACAAAACGCATCTATAGACTGGACAATTAAAGAAAGTGTCAGGGCCAAATTAAAAGTAATTGTAAAACGGACATTAAGACAATATGGCTATCCACCAGACATGCAAGCACTCGCTACAGAAACAGTGCTTAAGCAGGCGGAATTGATTACAGATGAAATAACAAAGGGTGTTTGATCAATCAGATGATGGGTAATTTAGTATGAGGAATAATTCTCATGCACCCACGTTGAAATACCCTATTTTTCGAGAACATAGTCCGTGGTGACATACTTTGATGCCCTCTCGATTTTAAACTCGCTATTTTGAAGCATTTATCCCAAGTTTTACAGTCAAACTTGGGTACTAACTTTAATAAATCATAAGATAATAAAGAGGGGTGTGATCCACAAATGCCGAAACCTTATGAGCCAATGAGTCTACCCTTAGATTGTATAGACTGGGCCGCACATGCCAATTTGATTGGAAAAGCAAGTGTTTCACTTGGAAGATATGATGGAATTATGCAAGGAATTATCAATCCAAATGTTCTTCTTTCACCTCTGATTACAAGGGAAGCCGTCTCTTCTTCTAGAATAGAGGGCACACAAGCTTCTGTTGAAGAAGTATTAGAATATGAAGCTGATCCCAAAGAGGAGGGGCTTTTTGAGAGGCGTGATGATATTCATGAAGTTCTTAATTATCGTAAAGCACTTTATAGTGCCGAATCGTTGTTGAAAGATAGACCCATTCATATTAACATGATTCGTGAACTTCACCGTATTTTACTTGCGAATGTACGTGGTAGGGATAAAGAACCTGGTGAAATCAGGCGCATTCAAAATTACATTGCATCTCCGGGTTCACCGATTGAAGAAGCAACTTTTGTACCTCCGGTTCCCTCCATGGTTCCAGATGCGCTTTCAGGGTGGGAATGGTATCTCCATAGTGACGATAAAGACCCTCTCGTACAGCTTGCCGTTTTGAAAGGGCAGTTTGAACTAATTCATCCATTTAGAGACGGTAATGGGAGAATTGGGAGGATGTTAATTCCTCTTATACTTTATTCAAAAGGTTTGATATCAAGACCTGCTTTTTATTTGAGTTCATATCTTGAAAAAGAGCGAGATAATTATTACAATGCACTTCTAGGTATTTCCAGAGATGGGGATTGGGATAGCTGGATATCTTTTTTTCTGAATGCAATAATTGAACAGTCGCAGGATAATTGTGATAAAGCAAAAAAGATCCTTCGTCACTATGATGAAATGAAAGAAACAATCCCCGAAATTACTCATTCACAATATTCAATATCTGCTATAGATACTATTTTTTCATCACCAATATTTAATACATCAATGTTTATAGAAAAATCAGGTATTCCAAGAATGAGTGCTGTACGTCTTTTAAAAGAGATGGCTCAAAATGATATAATTACTATCATCAGGAAAGGTAGAGGCAGACGCCCTACAATTTACGCATTTAGGACGTTGATGGATATCACTGAAGATGTCTGATATGTGATACACAAAAAATGTTGTATACTAAATTCAAGGCTATATGATATATAAACACGTTTTTGTAACATATATGATACACAAAACATGTTGTATACTAAATTCAAGGCTATATGATATATAAACACATTTTTGTAACATATATGATACACAAAACATGTTGTGTACCAAATTTAAGGTTAGATGGTGCTTAAATGGCTATTTTTAAAATGTAGTTAAGACATTATCTTACTTCCACTAAATAAACAGCATCAGTACCGCTTCAATTACTCCAAAACACTCAAAAAGGAGCAAAGTAAGGTATATCCTTAGGATAAGGACATATTGACGACACCGCCCTAGCTGTCTCCGCAGTGCTACGGGCGGTGTCGCACAATTAAAGAGCTTGGGGGAAGAAAACGCAGAACATATGAGGATTCTACCCGACCACCACTCCCAAACCCTGTGTTGTTTGTTGTTGCACGGGGAGTGGAAGGGCCACCGGAAGAAAGAGCGTCTTGCGGGGGGGGGAATTGACGCACTGCAGTACTGCGCTCCGGTAGGTGCTCGTACAGCGGTGCTCTAAGGCGGTTGGTGCACCGATGCTTCGCACTTCATAGGGAAATATCATGAAGGCAGTTTCATCAATGCGATTGCTGGCTACTATCTCCAGCCTAATGGGGATTATCATGTTGGAGTTCCTGAAACCCCTGGACCAGATCCTGGGATAAGAACGTCTGCATGAACGAAGCTTTTGAAGAAGTCATAGGCACATCCCAAAGGCGCAAGGATACTACTTTAGTCTTTGGAGGGAATATGGTAATTAATCGTGATCTGTTCATGAAAGTTCCTAAAACTATAAACATATACTTTTCTTAAAAGTTCGAACTGCAATGATGGAAACTAAATACTAGTGGTTTATTAGTATCAATCACTAAATGTACACATATATATTTTTACATCAACTATATATATTATAGAAGTGTCATGGATAACATGACAGATTTAACCGAAATTCAACAGTTTTTTCTACTTGAACATGAACCTCAGTTGTTCGAAATTGCTATTCGTCCCCGATCATGCGGCGGTACAGCAAAGTTTGAACAACTCGCCCTGTATGGTGATCGAGTAATTGACATACATTTATACGACTATTTGATAAGCAAAGGTTGGGAAACAAGTGGAGATATCACATCTTGCAAAAACACAATTCATAAAGAGTCTACTATCAAAGCATTTGCAGATTATTTGAGTATTCCAAGTATTTTAACTTCATCAGATTTGACATGTTCTCTACAAGATAAAGATTTAGCAGAAATAGTGGAAGCTTTAATTGGAGCTGCGTTTAAAACGAATGGTTTAGATAAATGTTCTCCCATAGTTCGTAAATTTATAGAATTTGCCATAACAAAACAGGATAAATTATCAAAAGAGGGGATATTTGATCCGTCAAAAGATTACAAAAGCAAGTTCTTGAATGATATTAGAAAAATCGATAATATTTCTAATAAAGAAATAGGTAAGTTCATCCCCACCGCACCCCGAAATGGAGGGCCCGATCACTCAATCATATTCCAATTTACAGACGAAATTCCCTTTTCTATAACTTTGGAGGGAGTAACACATAAAATAACTACTATGCCTTGGAATTCAGCAATAGAAGCTGAACAGGAAGCTGCTCATAAAGCTCTTTGTGCTATCAAAGGTCAAAATCCTGAATATGATCCTACAATGGACACGCTAAGACCAATACAAGAAAAAACGGTACATTCTAACGTATCTATTAATGATAAGGAAATTATATTTTATAAACCTGAATCCCAAAATAGATCAATGGAAGTAAAAAATAACACTGATGAACTATTGATAGACTATGTGAAACGCAAAGCTTCGAAAAACAGTTTTGGTCTGTTAATGTTGCTAAGTGCCCGACTTGATGACGTAACTGGAGCAAGTTGGATTCGCGAAACCTCTTCAGATGTGTTAGCCCTCCTAAATTTGCAACTGGGAGAAGAAAACTATTTTACAGTTGGTTATGGTTCGTCAAATACACAAGCTCGAAAGGACGCAGGAAATAAAATGTTAATAGAAGCATCCTTTTTCGAATGGGTTGAGAAAAACTATCTCGATTATAGAATTTGAACACATTTATGAAAGTATCGTCACCATCGAGCAGGTTAAACTCAGTTAATCTGCCACCAAGGATTTAAATGCATTCCGATTCATTTTTTTTTAAAAAATAAGTTTCTCTTTAACTTCGTGTGGGTAACTAAATTTATTTATTTATATCTATCTTTCAATCGTCATCGAGTTCAAAGAACGAATGCAAATCGCAATCACATGAGCAAAAATACCACCTCGTAATTTAGAGGATTGTATAGGGAGATGATCTACAATTGCGAACATTTGCTTGTAGAACGTTAAAATTACCCACTCAATGTTGATGAGATCAGAAACAATGAGAAATGAAAAAGAATTATGACCTTTTAATAAAAGGTCTTTTTTTCTCGACATCTTTTATTTAGTTCCTCAGAAACACCCAACTAATTACAGCTGAAAAAAAGACGTAGTCGGCCAGAATCTCTATACTGTGGTAGAACTTGAGAGCTACAGGCCAGCCTCCTGGTATGAAGAAGCTGATAAAAACTCCCGGGATAAAAAGCATTGCTGTTAGTACAAGAATCATTTGCTTTTTGCTTCTGTTTTCATACGTGAAGATTGAGATGAATGGGATGAGAACCAGAACGTAAAGAAATCCTCTTAGAAATTGAAGTGGGATAATCTCAAGGCCCGGTATTGTGAGGTTGAGTCCTAGCGAGGGGTCATTGTAGAACGGGCCGACAAATGGGAATATCAGCGCCCCAAATGTTAAGTATATTGGAAAGTAAAGAATCGAGGCAATTGTTATTTTCTTTATTGGAAATGTTAGTGTTCCTCCTGATCCTTCGGAGGTAAACAGGAAGCCTATGACAATTGCATAGATTAACGTTGCTACAAGACCAACTCCCAGTTCCGAGAGTATTACTGACTCCTGGCCTACTGAGAAAAAGTAATATTCAATCATGTTGCTGAAAGTCATGATTACAAAAAGAGCTGCCCAGAGGAAGAATATCTTCTTCCTTAAAGGAAATTCAAGCCTCTGTGAAAGCCATCCATATACCACTACCAGGAGAAGTCCACTAACAAGGGTCATTAGAATATAATCTGCGAGAATTGTTTCTCCCCTAAAAAAGCCTAGAAACAGATTAAAGACGGTGTAAATAATAGTGGCAATAGTGACATTCTGAATAAACGTGATGTTCATAATTGTACATCGTTGGATTGTTTTATAAGGTTTTTGTCTAAAAGTATGTCCCGTGTAAAAAGTAAAGAGTCCAAGTATAAAGTCGGATTATTATCCGACTTTATATGCAAAGTCCTCGGGATGGTAAACATTATATATGAATCTCACAGATGATATATGGATGCAGGGCCGGACCCTGAACGTCTAACAAAGGAGTGGTTATATGGGATGTGTATTTTGTGGTAAGAGATGCTCTGAATATGACATTGAGGGTGGAGACGAAGAGGAGATCGCTGAAGGCAGGATCATTGGGACTACACATATCTGCATGGACTGCGTCACCGAACTAAAGGAAATACTTGGGATATACAATCTGGATAAAGAGGTTGCTGAAGTAGAGTACGAACTGTTTGAGGAAACCCATAACAAATGATCGGTAACCTGTTCATAAGAATATTTTATGATGACTGATCACCTGATTAGTACTACTGACCAGCAGAACCTTCAGGTAATCTAATTATATCCCGGCGATAGTTCACTTGCCCTATAGTATGGATCATCGTCGAATACTGAAACCTGTCTCGTTGAGAGTGTTCACTGGTATATGCCACTGTACATTCACATCATGAACATCCGCCAGGCGGGGACCTATTTTCAAATTATCAAGGAGTTCCCGGACATTCTGCCGATCGCCCTGAGCAATAACCTTGACCCTGCCATCAGGAAGGTTCTGAGCATATCCCACAATGCCCAGACGCATGGCTACACTCTGTGTGAAGCCTCTATAGTAGACTCCCTGTACCCTTCCAGATACGTAGATCTCTGCACATGCCTGATCATTCACACGGTCTTCCATGAGTACATATTTGAAGTGGCACTTAAAAGAACTTTGGCCACATGGACAACAACTGCGCAAGAGGCAACCTGCGATACGGCATACCTTCGGTCTCTGACATGATCCTTGTAGCCAGTTCCTCACGAGACATCTCTATTTTAGCGGGTTTCTTTGGTTCTGACTCGCTGCGGATGGTCACGTTGATGGTACCGTTCTCAACTTCCTTGTCACCGACGACGATCACATACGGGACCCATTCCCTGCCGGCTCCCCTGATCCGTTTACCCACTGATTCATCACGGTCGTCGATATCGACACGGCACTGAAGACGAGATGCGACATCCTTTGCATATCCCATATGTTCCTCTGCTATAGGAATAATGCGTACCTGTGTAGGGGACAGCCATAACGGCAGCATGGGAACCTTACCGTTCTCAGTATCCATCGCAGCCTTCTCAAGAAGAGCATAGATACAACGCTCGATGGATCCGCTTGGAGAACAATGCAGCACGATAGGATGTTTTGCCTCGCCGCTGTCATTGATATAATTTATATCATATCGTTCTGCATTTTCTACATCGATCTGCACTGTGGACAACGCACTCGCTTTCGCCAGAGCATCCACGAAATTGAACTCGAACTTTAGGACGAAATAGAAGAACCTCTTATCCCACATTTCTATAAGGACGGGTTTGTCGACCTTCTTTGCAAGGTCGGTTATGAACTCCCCATTATCTTCATAGAAATCCCGTGTGAACCTGATCGCTACCTCAAAATCCGGTATATCGATACCTATCTTTTTCAACACATTGATGCACATATTGTACTGTTCAGAGAACTGGAACATGGAATCATTCATATCCTCACACAACGTGTGCATATCCGGCATGGTGAAAGCACGCAATCGCCGCAGGCCCACAAGCTCACCGCGCTGCTCCTTCCTGAAACTGTATCTGGTAAGTTCCACCATCTTCAGGGGCATGTTCCGGTATGATATGGTCATATCATGGTTCATCAGGAACTGACCGAAACATGCTGCGAACCGCAGGAACATGTGCCGTTTGTCAGACTCGATGGAATACTGACGTGCTGGGAACCTGTCAAGGTACTTCTTCAGAGTAGGATGATTCATATCATACATCAGCGGAGTCTCAACTTCCATGGCTCCGATATCAGCAGACTCGTCGAGTACATAGGTCTCAAGCAGGGATTTCATCAACCGTCCCTTGGGATAGAATCGCATGTTCCCTGAATCCGATCCTGGCTCATAATCTGCGATCTCAAGCCGGCGCATAAGTTCCACATGCGGGGGTGCCTTATCAACCGCACGAGCTTTCGTGATCTCATAGTCCACGAACTTCCGGAGATTCTCATGACCGGTAAAATCGAAATCCTCAGCGCTGTGCAGTTCACCGTCAGGAGTCAGCACATGCCAGTACGACTTCGCCGTGTCCTCAGCCTTTAGGGCCTCTGACACGACCTCCTCCTTCTCATCTCTGTCTTCAACAGCTGATTGTACTCCTGTTGATCCCTCAGGACGAATAGTACGGGAGAGTTCGGAGAGCGGGTGACCCTTACAGCTTATTCTGAAAGCCTTGTACCATCCGAACGGTGCACGCTTGACCTCATATTTACCAGATAGTACCTTCTCGATCTCCTTGAGGACCGATACAGCTACCGTGGGAGAGGATAGGTCCGAGCTCAGGTGAGCGTATGGATAAAGCATGATGCTACTGGCTTTTACCTGTGCTGCGGTCTTCTCGATCTCGGCCACAGCACGATCGATCACCTGCTTGGGATCAGCCTCATCAAAACTTTCCACAGCCATGAAAACGGTAAGAGCTTCCTCGAGACGGCCTTTCTTGAAAGACTCTTCGATCGTCTCTGCTACCGGCGTACTTTTCTTTACCTCATATTCGATATAATCAGAATGGATAAGTAATAATTGCATGGGTTCACCTGTTAAATAATCCTGTGGTCATAATTGAACCAATCCTTATTAACCTTTTTCAAGGTTCAGTCTTCCTCTGACAGGGATTCCTGTCTATCCAGCTCATTCACATATACGCGATATGCTGCTACGATACTACCAAGCAACATCGGAGCGGCAAAGAAACCAGCGATCCCTCCCACAAAGGCTCCCCCAAGGAATACCACCATTATGAACATTGGATGTATGTGTGATCTGATACCCGCAAGATAAGGTCTGAGGAATAACTCTGGTGGAGCGTAAATAACGATCGATGCCACGACAAAGAACACCAACGCACTTTCCAGACCCATAGAAAAATAACGCAGGATCGCAAGGATCACCAATACCATGTATCCTGCGAACAGAGGAATGATCGATGCTATGAATACCAGCGTCGCTAGGGCCAATATCTGTGAAAAACCAAACGCGTAGAACACTATCACCGAGAGGCTGCTCACAGACAACGCTGCGTATGCGTTTCCAATGAAAACGCCACCGAGTATCTGATCAAAATGTGAACAGTATTCGTCAAAATATCGTTCCGAGCCTTTCGGGATGATCCTCTTGATCGAATTATATAATCGATCTCCATCCACAAGAAGGAAATAGCAGACAAATATAGATATCAGAAGATTGATCGCAAACATACTGATACCACGTGCATAGGACACAAAACCCAGTTTACCGATCAGAGGAAGGACAGACAGCGAATAATCCCATATCAGTCCTGTGATCTGATCAGTATACATGTCCGGGGCGACGATGCGTACATAATCAAAAAGTATTTCTATGACATATCCCTGATGATCGATCACCCATATGATCTGATGTGAGATCTCGAACAGACCGATGCCGATGATGAGTACCATGGGTGTTACTATGAACATTGTTGCAACAAACGCACCGAAATGCCGATATCTGTTCAATGCAAGATATATAGGACGGCAAATGTAAGCAAACACCAATCCAAGAATGATACCATCGGCCAGGGGTAACAGGACAATGAACATTAAAACAACAAGTATGAAAAGAGCTAATGCTGTCAACACCTTCCACTTATGGGATATGATTTGGGATATACCATCCTGTCTGTTATCAGTCATTGAACACCCGCATACACTCTGTCGAATAACAGAGTATGAATATAGTATGCTGAATACTATATCTTAATGGATTATTGAATCATATGGATTATATGTATTATATAATAGTACTAGGGATGACACATTATTAATACTCACTCCCGATTGGTCGTTTTTCATGGAAGTCCACAATGTTCCAAAATATCCGGAAGAAGTTTATCAGAATATTTTATCACAACGCATGCCTCAGTGCATTTACCACATTGTATACACGAATCCCTGATAAAAAGGGAACCGTGCTTTCCACCGATCTCGATAGCATCGATAGGACAGGCTTTCAGGCATATCCCACATTCAGTACATTTGTTCACACGCAGCAGCTCTACCGCAGCATCGTTGAAAGCGGATAATGCTGCATCCTTTGTTGCACCTGTGACCTTTATGGCCCCTGTGGAGAATATTTTGATACTAGCCCTGGGAGTTTTGACCAACACCATGCCCAGTTCATTGGAATGTACGGTGTGGCCAAGAACATTCATCACTGCTGCAGCTTCATTGAGCGTGACCCCTTCCACAACCCCCTCCGCCGAAAAGCTTCCATCTTTGCAGGGGGATGATCCCGAGGTAACACGTATGCTGAACGAACTTTCTGTCTGCCTGGGCCTTGTGTCAACATTGAGATGTTCTGCGAGTTTTATCATCTTCGCAGGAAGCTCTCTCCAGCGCCAGAACCCGTGCTTAACATACTCCCTGGAGAGGCCATGTTTTTTGGCCCAGCGAAGAAGGTAACTGTTCCACTGTTCGTACATTTCAGGATGGATCTCGCCCAATCGCTGGTACTCCGAAGTCAGTGACGATGGACACAGGTAGCAACCTACACGCTCAAAACCCATGTCGTAGAGTGGATTGTACTCCATTCCCCTCCAGTAGATGTACAACCAGACCTCGATGGCACGCCAGTTACGGATCGGGAAGATATTCAACTGTTCCGGTACAAAGGGATTCATCTCGCTGGACGAGATCTTTGACCGTGAGAACGACTCGTATTTCCGCTTTCCGTCCACTGTAAGACAAACAGTACCTTTATTCCTGCAGTCTTCAATGACCACGTTGGCCGGTGCGAGCTTGCATATCTTACAGCACCATCTGAAATCCTTGGCTGGCGGGCCGAAACTATCAACGTGATCCCAGAAGGCAGTACCTGAGCCCTCTTCTACCAGATCGACTCCGTGATGCTCACAGAAATGATGGACAAAGTCCACAGTCTCCGGGAACTCGAGTCCCGTGTTCAGGAAGAAGGCCTGTACCGATCGTTTCTTAAGAGCACTGAGTGCCAGGTCCAGGACCACGAGGCTGTCCTTCCCACCACTGAACGAAACATGGACCTCAAGATCGCGGTGTGCTGGTTGGTTTGCAATACCCTTCACCGTGTTCATTGCGTCCTTTCCGAGTCTTTGTAGATATGTCAGGTTCGCCTTTATCACATCACCCATGCTCGCGATCGTTGGGTTCAATTGTAAAACCCCTTTTCTGACCTTTCTGACCTTTACAGCATCCGTGTCATTGCCGGATGAGTCGATGGTGATGCTATCAATATAAGAAAATCCAACACCCACAAGATCACCTGATACCACGAGCACCGGATCTCCTTTGCGAATGTCGGAAGAATGTTCCCGGATATGTTCGCAACGAACTTTCTTACCGCTTAAGTGGGATCTGGTCTTCTCCAGCACAACGGTCCTGCGGTCGGTCTGTGGAACAAGGATAGCAGCACCATCAGCAGATGGTTTAAAACGGAAATCCATCGATCGCAGGTCAAAATAGAGTACTCCGAAAACCAGACCATCCACAATGACCTCATCGGTCCTGTCATCGCCCGGGATCTTGTTGAGAAGGACTATCCTTTCGCCAATGGGATCACAATTGTATGCTGATAACAATTGCTGCGCAAGTACCCCTCGTTCGTAAGGTGAACAGAATCGTACATCACCAGGTGCTGACAGGTCAAGTCGTGATCCGTCCTGACCACATATGCCACATTTATTCCCGATCAGAGCAACATTACAACGATCACACCAGAAGATATGCTCTTCGACAGATGAAGGCCTGAATGGTGTGTTCTTTCTTGATTGTTGTGGAGGATGTGCTCGTTTGGGTTGTGGCAGTTTGTTCAACTGTTTCCCTTTTTTCATCGGACGGTGAGTCATGTTGGAAGTTTCTCTTATTGGTGAGAATGATCCGCTCTTTTTTTTCATGTGGTAAAGAGGAGTGGGAGTTGATTTAACACTTTTGTGCGAATTAGGCACGATCGATAGCCTATGGCTAAAACCGTCAAAGAAGAAGAGTTCAGGCAGAGATACGAATATCTCTGCCGATCGACGACTGGATTATTCCCTGATCAGTTGTCCATGAGATAAGTGTTGATGGTCTCAGCCGCCAGTTTACCTGCACCCATGGCACTGATAACTGTGGCTGCACCTGTTACCACATCACCGCCGGCACATACTCCCTCGATGGATGTCATACCATCCTCGTTCACGACAATGGTGCCCCATTCAGATCGCTCCAGCCCCTCTGAACCTGTGAATATGATTGGGTTGGGGGATGTGCCGATGGCTACAATAAAGATATCAGCATCAATAAGGTGCTCTGATCCCTCGATGGGGACAGGACGTCTTCGCCCGGATCCGTCCGGCTCGCCAAGTTCCATCTTGATACATTCAACACCCGCTACGGTCATATTTTCCCCTTCAACGATGCGCACAGGATTGTTGAGCAGGCGGAACACGATGCCCTCTTCCTTTGCGTGTTCGATCTCCTCACGTCGTGCAGGCAGTTCCTCATCCCCCCGGCGGTAGACAATTGTCACCTCATCCGCACCCAGACGCTGGGCGCATCGCGCAGCATCCATGGCCACATTTCCGCCACCGACAACGACAACACGTTTGCCCGGTTTGATGGGCGTATCGTATTCGGGGAAACGGTAGGCTTTCATCAGGTTCACACGGGTGAGGAACTCGTTGGCAGAGTACACACCGTTCAGGTTCTCGCCCTCGATACCCATGAACTTCGGAAGCCCTGCACCGGTTCCTATGAAGATAGCATCGAACTCGTCACGGAGTTCATTCAGGGTCTTGATGCGTCCTATGACATAGTTCACCTTGACATCAACACCCAGTTTCGTTATGAAATCGATCTCTTCCTTCACAATGGACTTGGGCAACCTGAATTCGGGAATACCGTAGATCAGTACACCTCCGGCTTCATGGAGTGATTCGAAGATGGTAACAGAATGCCCTACCCTTGCAAGATCAGCAGCCACTGTCAGTCCGGCTGGTCCGGCTCCGACCACTGCGACGGTCTTGCCGCTGGGCTCGGCTACCGGTCTTTTCTCCACGTTCGTCTCACGTTCATGATCCGCGCAGAACCGTTCAAGGCGACCAATAGCAATGGGTTCGCTCTTCTTACCCAGGATGCAGAGTATCTCGCACTGTTCCTCCTGAGGACATACCCGACCGCATATTGCAGGGAGAGCATTCGTTTCCTTGATCTTTGCGATAGCACCGTCAAAGTCCCTAACCTTGATCTTTGAGATGAATCCCGGAATGTCGATGTTTACCGGACAGCCCTCCATACATTTTGGGTTCTTGCACTCAAGACACCGTCCGGCTTCCAGCACAGCCTGTTCTTCTGTATATCCAAGAGCAACCTCGTTGAAGTTGCTGTTACGTTCCTGTGGGTCCTGCACAGGCATTGGCTGCCTCACTGACATTTGCAATCACTTCCACTGCAACATTTGTTGTAATTTTCAAGTGCCTGCCCCTCTTCATCCCGATACAGGGATAACCGGCTCATCAGGAGGTCAAAGTCCACATCCTTTGCATTGAATTCGGGACCGTCCACACATGCGAACTTCGTCTTGCCTCCTACAGAAACACGACACCCTCCGCACATGCCGGTCCCATCGATCATGATAGGATTGAGGCTCACAATGGTCTCCACATCATACGGTGCGATCACGCCGGCTGCCACACGCATCATGATCGGCGGTCCGATCACCACGATCCGTGCGACCTCTTCCTCGTCACCATCCAGGATCTCCTTGACGATATCAGTAACAAAACCATGATGTCCTTTGGAACCATCATCGGTAGCAACGTATAATTCATCGCTCCTGGCCCGCATCTCATCTTCCAGGATCAACAGTCCTTCATTCCTGGCCCCTATGATGGAGATGACCCTGTTGCCAGCCTCACGGTATGCCTTTGCTTGCGGGTGGATCGGTGCGATCCCAATACCACCGCCAACCAGGACCACAGTGCCCAGATTGCGAACATCTGCAGGATGTCCCAGCGGCCCCACGAAATCCTGCAGATCATCGCTGCACGACAATGTACCGAGCTGTTTTGTGGTCTTCCCCATCTCCTGGAAAATGATGGTGACAGACCCCTCTTCCACATCATAGTCCGCGATCGTCAGAGGAATACGTTCCCCTTCCTCATCGATACGCAGGATGATGAACTGTCCCGCTCTTGCAGCCTTCGCAACATCCGGCGCATCGACCTTTATCAGGTGTACATTTGGCACCATTTCACGTTTCTCAAGAATCTTGTATGACATGTGATCACTTTTTTTTTAGGTTTGGAATAACGGATTGGTCAAGTTCAATATTGGTTTATTCAAAATACTCATGTTATTAGTATCTTTTCAGTGCCACCAGAATCATGGCAATGATGGGGAGTGGAGGAATGACATTCGGAACCAATGCTCAAAACCATAAAAGAAAGGCTTGAGAACAAGAGATAATGATAACAAAATAAAGGAGAGGGAAATATCATGCATGTTCCTGATATATCTTATACTCTCGAATCTGCAATTCTGCACGGTCTGATCATGATATCGCTGAGCTCACCGTCCAGCACGATCAATTGATGTATATGATTTACGGTGACTATGAATCGACCGAAGCCAGCAGTTTCGATACCGAGTAACACGAATCAGTTTTTTTATCATGATCATAAGGCCAAACACGGTTCAATCCATCCATATCCTTTTCATCGAGTTATAATTTCAAGGACATACACGGTATCGTTTTCAATAGAAAATATTGCTCTAAAATCACCTATTCGTAAGCGATATAGATCCTGCCGACCTTTTGTTCCTTTCAGTTTTTTAACATCATGGGACAAAGGATCGTTTGTCAGTGGCCTCAACCCTTCGACAAGTCATTTTTTCGTCTCGATATCCAATGCATTCAGATATTTCTGTACTCTTCTATGGATATTCACATAGTATTTCATTTTATATCACAATCAAATTTCATTGAGTGAGACAAACTGATCTTTTTCTTCCAGTCGTATATACATACGGTCCATGAATTCATCCATGTTGACATAATCCATAAGGCGGTTTAGAATGTCACTATAGGTCTCACCTTTCTGACCATAGCTTTTCAGCCTGTCTCTAACTACTTTTGTTGTTGATATGGTTGTGTTTTCACTCATGTTGTATCTCTCTAATTTCATACGATAAAAATGAACATATGTTAATTGAAGTTATGTGTACTTACAATTAATCATTACAAATTATAACTTTAATAGTTCGATTCCGTTGGCTTTCGGATACATAAATATCCGATCCCCTAGAGATCTATAGAACATGTCCCATGACTTCATCCATGAGTTGCGCGGTGACTTGCGGCACGCCGCCGTAGATCATTACGATCACATTTCAATCGATGAGCTAAAGGATGCATATCTGCGACACATCCCGCAGCTGGGCGTAAAGCCTTAATTTGCCTAATTGTAGAATTACGAGCAGTGGAGTTCCGAATTTAGTTATATAGGAATTGTACAAAAGGGACAAAATTGGTAAAAAAGGATGTATTCCGGTTTTCACACCGGATAAAAAGACAGATTACGCCCGAACCGGGATTCGAACCCGGGTCGGAGCCTCGACAGGGCTCCATGATAGGCCTCTACACTATTCGGACATTGCTGTTTGAGCAGCATCATAATATGCAAATTTGTATATATATCTGTTGGTACGAGTCATGATATATATGATCCCGCCTCCCAGACTCGAACCGGGGACATCGCGGTGCCTGCGCGGTATGTGACAAGTCACATGAACCATACTACAGCCGCGCACTCTACCACTGAGTTAAGGCGGGACCGTGGTCAAATTTACAGCGTGCTCACATCTCATATACATGAGACGCATCCCTTCCATACACATAATGTTACTTATCCTTTTCGCCAAAGATAAGAGATGATGTGAATAATACACCAAAAAGTGCATCCTCACACATCCACAATTATTGCATAAGATAGTGTACATCGGGTTGAGCATCAGAAAGTATCCAGTTCTCCATTGATCACCATTTCCGTGATCTTTGTTGTATTGGAGAGCCAGTCATCCATCACAGCTGCCACATCATCCTCTACCGTGTTAAAGCTCACACCTTCTACGGGAATGATCTGGGCACTGGCAACAAGAGGCTGATCGATCGGTTTGCCTATCTGTGATAGCAGGCGTACATATATATCATGTATCCCCGGTACTGCACTGGCAATATCCTTTGCCATCTGGGTGGACATGAGGTTGTAGACCTTTCCAATATGGTTTATTGGGTTCTTACCACTGGTAGCTTCCATGCTCATCGGTCGGTTAGGCGTTATCAGGCCATTGCAACGATTCCCACGTCCCACTGAACCATCATCGCCCATCTCAGCCGAAGTGCCGGTGACCGTCAGGAAGACACCTTCGACACCAGCGTCTATATTATCTGCAGCATTAATATGTGCAGCAACGCTCCTGCCAGTGTACTTGCCTGCAATATCAAGTACATAATCCTGCATCTCTTCCTTGATACTGATGTAATGATCCATATCATCAACATGTTTGCCGACCATACCACAGCAAATGGTCAGGACGATATCGTCATTGTTCCTCATACCCATGACCTTGATGTCTTCACCGATACCCGGAATTTTTTTCTTGAGATCGGTTAGCAGGTCTCTTTCGGTATTGTATACTATTTGTTCAAGCTCTGAAAAAGGCGCATGACCCACACCAAATGACGTGTCATTTGCAATTGGAACACTCTCCCTGTTGAATACATCGCGCAGATCAGATGAACCGGTTCCAAGCTTACAATCGAGGATCATATCAAGATCAGGATCAAGATCAACAATCGTATTTTTCAGGTATTCGCGTGCTGCAGAAAGAGCAACCGCTTCTGCCGGGATCTCAACACCATCGAACTCCTTTGTAGCCCGCCCTACCAGCAATGTGTAGATAGGTTTTATGATCTCTCCTCCGCCGAACTGGGGATTGGACCTACCAGCTACAATCTGGGTCTCGTCCGTATTGTGATGGAGTACGGTACCACACTTCTTGATATATTCCTTGCACAGGGCACGGCTGACAGCCTCTGCCAGGCCATCGGATATACTATCCGGATGTCCCACACCTTTGCGCTCCACAAGCTCGATCTGCTGTTTTTCCACTGGGGTTTGTACCAGTTCCTCAACTATTATATTTCGCATCGTTCAGACCTCATATCCCGTATTTGATATCATAGATCATTATAGATCATCATAAACTCAAACACATATTGAACACTAGAATTACCCTATATGAGTAAGGAGTTATATATATTAATTACTATCTGAGTTCAAATTAATTACTGTCAGTAATATTCACTCATTCATGATCTGCTCCACATACGACCGATATGACAGAAAAACATACTTTATTAAACCTTATATGCGATAACAGTATTTGAGAACATCAGACCAATATATAAAAGATAAGTTCAAGTCACCCAAAAGGTAATTTGCAGTCAGAAGGGCCACAATATGATACGCATCGCAATTCCAAACAAAGGAAGACTCCACGATCCAACAGTCAATCTCTTCAAGGAAGCGGGGTTGCCCGTCCTCGAAGGATCAAAACGAAAGCTTTTCGCAAAAACAAACGATCCAGAGATCACATTTCTGCTCGCAAGGGCCGCTGATATTCCAGAATATATACAAGATGGTGCTGCGGATGTTGGAGTGACTGGGCTTGACCTGATCGCCGAAACAGAAGCTAACGTTGAGGTGATGCTGGATCTTCAGTTCGGCGGAGCCGATCTTGTTCTTGCGGTTCCCGACGAGTCGCATATCAATTCAGCAGAAGGACTCGAAGGTATGCGTGTTGCTACCGAATTTCCACATATTACAACAAAATATTTTGAGAATATGGGTATCAATATAGACGTGATCAAGGTGAGTGGTGCCTGTGAGATGACACCACATGTCGGAATTGCCGATGCCATTGTTGACATCTCCAGTTCAGGCACTACCCTGATGATGAATCATCTGAAGAAGATCGAGGAAGTTTTCTCATCATCCGTGTACCTCATCGCGAACCGGGATACTATGGACAACAACGAGAAAGTACACCACATAAGAACAGCAATGGAAAGTGTCCTGCATGCAAAAGGCAAACGATACCTGATGATGAATGTACCTTCTGACAAACTGGATATGGTCAAGGATATCCTACCGGGACTTGCCGGACCTACCGTAATGAAGGTCGAATCCAAAACGGATACATCGGCAGTGCATGCAGTCATTGATAATAATGATGTTTTTAAGACCGTGAACCGACTCAAACAGGCAGGTGCCTCAGATATCCTTGTAGTCCCCATCGAACGAATGATGCCCTGAGAATACGCAGGAGATATAGATACTATGACTTTTGAAGTGATCCCTGCGGTGGATATGCGGGGCGGCAAATGTGTACAATTGGTGCAGGGAGTACCTGGTAGCGAGATGGTTTCTATCGATGATCCCGTTAAGGTTGCCCTTGACTGGGTATCACAGGGTGCAAGGATATTGCACCTTATCGATCTGGATGGTGCCATTGAGGGAGAACGTAAGAACGCTCCTATTGTAGAGAAGATCGTACAGAAATGCAAACCACTGGGAGTATTCATACAGGTAGGGGGAGGGATACGTTCCTTCGAAGATGCTGCCACACTGCTGTCTACCGGTGTTGACAGGATTATCCTGAGTACCGCCGCACTCAGGGATCCCGCCCTGATCAAACGACTGGCAGATGAATTCGGAAATAAGCACATAAATGTGGCATTGGACTCTAAGAATGGAAAGATCTCCATTGAAGGCTGGACCAGGGAGTCCGAACACACGCCCGTTGAGATGGGGATACGATTCGAAGAACTTGGAGCTGGGAGTATCCTGTACACGAACATAGATACCGAGGGACTCATGGAAGGTGTCAATCCGGATCCCACCCGCAAGCTTGTGCGATCAGTGCACATACCGGTAATCGCATCCGGTGGTGTCACAACCCTGGATGACATCGTGGTACTGAAAGGTACAGGTGCAGCAGGCGTTGTGGTCGGGAGTGCACTCTATACACATAAGTTCACACTTGCAGAAGCAATAAATATTATCAGTGATTAAAACTGAACTATAGATCAACGTGATGGTTCCTCATGAGAAAAGCAAAAATATCCCGCAAGACCAGTGAGACCGACATCCGCATGGAATTGAACCTTGACGGGAGTGGCTCATCTGACATCAACACAGGTATCGGTTTCTTCGACCACATGCTAACATCCTTCGCACGTCACGGTTATTTTGATCTGGTGATCAATGCCAGGGGAGATCTCAATGTTGACGAACACCACCTTATCGAAGACGTTGGAATCGTTCTGGGTCAGGCAATTGAAAAAACACTTGGCGATAAGACCGGCATTGTTCGTTTTGGTGAAGCACGTATCCCAATGGACGAAGCCCTTGCAGAAGTAGCACTTGATCTTGGAGGACGTAGCTATCTGATGATGAACGCAGATTTTAGCTCACCACGGGTCGGCGAGTTCAATACACAGATGGTAAAGCACTTTTTTGAATCCCTGACGGATAATGCGATGATGAACCTGCATATTAGTGTTAAAGGAGATAACGACCATCACCAGATAGAAGCACTGTTCAAGGCTTTTGCATATGGATTACGCCGTGCCGTGAAGATCGAAGGCAAAGATATAAAAAGCACAAAAGGTGTGCTCTGAACACTTTCGACAAACTAAAATCCATATTGACGCATCTATCAGTGGAACTTTTCACCCAGCCTTTTGTAAAAAGTCTGCTCATTCCCACTGGTCTTTTGTGACAGGCGTTGTACGATCAATTCGGGAGTACTCTTTGCTACATAATTATATCTGGGATTTCTATCGACTATGAGGTTCAGTTCCTCATCCAGACCATCGGCCTCGATACCGTCCACCCGAATATTGCATTGTGTGTTCTCCAATATTAATTCAGATAGATGGGATACGAACACAGCCATACTATCGTTGCTCTCGGACAGGAATTCCAACATGCCAGCAATGATCTTTGCCGAAGCACCTGGCTCAGTTATGGACTCAAGTTCATCCACAAGGACCACTTTGCTCGCACCATCAGCAACCACTGACAGGTCCGTGAGGGTAGTCTCGAACGCGCCAGCATCCAGAGTCCCTTTCGATTTTCCAAAATAATACAATCCTTCGGTCAGTCCTAGTTCGAGATGTTCAGCTGGTGTCGGAAATCCCATGTGTGCAAGTATGATGCACTGTGCGATCAACTCGAGCATTGAGGTCTTGCCCCCGGAGTTCACGCCACTCAACAGTACTACAGGATTATCAGCACCATTGGGAGCCAGGGACGTGCCACCTACCGAATAATCTATGGGGACCACGTTCCCGTGGCGGGACCTTATGAAAAGGTTCCGGGCATTCACAAAACCGATCCCTGTTCCCGATATCAGGTTCGGAAGTGACATGTCGAACTCATTTGCAAAACATCCAATGGCAAACCCCACATCGAAATCCAGGACCTCACTGATCAGCTTTATTACGACATCATGATAGTCACTTAGTATCGTTGATATCTTTCTCTTATGCCCTATTTTCATCATGTGGATCTTATGCATCATCTGTTGCTTCAAGGTATGCAACTGATTATGATCGATCTCCAGAGGCGAGGTGATCTCGTCAGGGAAAAAAGATCCGATCAACAGAGTTTCCGATCCTTTTAGCCCCAGATTTGCTGAGATCTCATCCATAGATGTATTTATCAAAGAATGATATGAATGGTACAACTCTTTTGATATCAGATCCTGAACCTGGACCTTACCGTCCATCATTCTGAGCATGTCCTGACCGCTCAGGGTCAGCTTGCTCTCCTGCAGGAGAACATCCAGTTTTATGTTCGTATCCCGCACAATGTCCGCAACGCATTTGTCAGTATTTTCGATTATGTGCGACAGACGGTCGATCGCCGGATCGAATCCCTGCTGTACGTCCCCATCCCCATCGATCAGTGAAAGGGTTTTGGTAAGAATATCCAGATCTTCATCACTAATATCTTCCATGAATGACACACTATTCGTACGCAGGGTACTTACGATCTTGAGTGCACATTCGATAACCTCAAGGTTCCTGGCAAAGAAGGCGATCTCGAGTTCCGGGACAACATGCCAATCTTCAACCGTCTGAATGTCGGGAATGAACTCCGGATCAATGTCTTCAGGAAGTTCAAAATCTATACATTGATCACCTGTTGCGATCACGTGCGAATACCCCCTTGCCACATCAACAAACTCGCCCAGACTGCTCGCGAGCTGTACGTCAATGACATTACTGAACCGACGTCGTGCCTCTTCAAATTGTTCACTGTCGGTGGTCAGTATACAGCGATGACGGATCTTAGACAAGACGTAGCTCTTATCGAGCCTTCGAAGCCGGGTCAGGAGGAATATGAACTCATCGTCATCATGTAATTTACTGGCGATCCCTATGTAGTCCGATACCGACGCGCGGATATTGTCGATCAGATCCATACGTTCTGCGGGATAGGGAATATATACATGGAGCTTATCTTTTGCATATCGACTATGAGCAAAGTCCTTCATGAGGTCGAGCAAGCGCTCGTACAGGTCCATAGCCTCCTTTGTTCTCAGGAAATCAGATGATGTCACCCCTTCAACCTTTGCTCGCACCTCATGGACCAGCGAGATGGCATATCGTTGACCAACACCCTCCACACCAGAAATGCTTGCGACATCTCCTCCAAGGATCGCATCGAGAGCACATTCCTCTGACCCAAAATGTGTGATGAAACGTTGGGCCATCTTTTCGCCAATACGGGGAATCTCCTGCAGTTCGTTCATGCATAATCTCCTGTCCAATGTTCAAATAAATCCATCAAGCGTACAGCTGGAAATCCCACGCTCCACCTTATACCTGTCCCGCCGGGCCATTTTGCTTAGAGTACTCGAACCCAGGGGTTGCATTTTCTTTGCAAGACCCCGATTCCGGCGTTTCTCGATCATCTGGGAATCGTAGTATACGTCCCATAGTTCATCGATCCCTTCATCATCTGCTGAACCCTGCAGATTTTCGACGAACGCAGCGCTGATCGTTGTGAAATGTTCGAGACCCACGAATTCCCCATTACCTATCCAGGCAGTACCATCTGTCACCACCGCCACCGGAACATCCGGATTTTTTCTTGCAAGCCATCTACAAAATATATCGGAGATCTCATGAGGAGAATCTACCTCTGCAAAAAGGAGACCATTGGTAAATGAAGGGCGTGAGAACATACACAATCGTTGCCAACTACGGGTCACTTCACGCATATAATTGTAATATCGCAGTGAGATCCGGGTCTTTTTTGAGTACATGGCATTCACATCCCCGTTACAGGACCACAGTAACCGTACCAGATCCTCCGGATCAGCATCACCATGCCTGAGCACAAGATCAATGTATTTCAACGGACCCGGGTCAAGAGGTGATATTCGTGTCCACGTATTGGTGAAGACATTTTTGAGCAGTCGGGATGTGTTTGTTGATGGATCAAAACCCACCCTGACAATCTGATCCTCGATTCCTGAAAACCGGAGCTTTTCTTTCAACTGCCGACCATCCTTTGCAACCATGAGTGTGGATCCCGGATGGTCTGCAAGTGATCCACAGGCAAGGAGTACACCATCCACAGTGGGTTTGAAAACTATGATCATGAGTATCCCCCGGTGAATGATGCAAGATTCGTCTGCCTGACCCCATTAAGATCAATGAATGGACTTGCCCTGGAAACAACAGCACCCATTCTTGCAAGTTCCTCCTCAGACCCGATCGGTCGTGAATGGATGATCCTGTTAGCACTCACCGGACCGATCCCGGGCACCAGAAGGAGTTCATCCATACTCGCAGAATTGATATCAACCGGGAACCGTTCAGGATGCATATTGGCAAGTTCCAGCTTTGGGTCCGTATTCATCAGATTCCCTGAATCATTGTACACATCCTCAAGGTCCTTGTGCATTAGTCCGTAATCCTTCAACAGGAAAGATGCCTGATAAAGGCGCTGCTCACGCCATTTCGGAGATGGTGATCCATTCTCAAGGGGTGTATCGGGAATCGGATCAAAACTCATAAAATACGGTCGTCTAAGAGCATACTTGTCCATGAACTTGTTGACCGTCCTGATGATATCCCGGTCCGGTTCGTCCACGGCCCCCACTACAAATTGGGTATCATTGGCACCAACGATATGTCCTGTCCCGCGATATTCACGCCTTTTTTCCCGGATCAGGTCACGCGTCCACTTGAGCCGCTGCAGTACATCGTTCTTGTAATCAAAGTTCGGACAGATCTCCGAATAGTTGATTGAACTCGTGGTCTCTGCGTTCACCCCGAACTTATTGGCAAGGTCCGCGATCTGTTCAAGGATATACTTCGGTGTGCCCGGCATCATACGAACATGTATGTAACCAGTAAATCCCTGCTGCCTGAGAAGCTGCACAACTTCCAGCTGTTTCTGGGACGTTATCTCTGCATCCCCGATTATCCCGGACGACAGGAACAGACCCTCGATCGCATTCTTACGGTAGAACGACCAGGTGATCTTGGTGATCTCTTCAGGAGTCAGAGAGACCCGCGGTACATCCCGTTCACATCGATTTGGACAGTATGCGCATTCTCCGGCACAGTAATTTGTCAGTAGTGTTTTATACAACTGAATGCAGCGCCCGTCCGGACCAAATGCATGACAGACTGCGCTCTGGTTGCAACTATCGTATTTTGTACCAGAGGACAAGAACTGCATTCGCTCAGAAAGCGTACGATGATGTCCGTTCGTTAATTTCTCAACACTAACACTCATTGGTCAATGATGGGACTCATAGATATATAACCACACACCAAGCGCAGTGAAAGTATTAACCGGTCCCCCAACAGCAAGCATATTTAGAGATCTATCCCTCTGGACGAAGACGGGATGTGCTTATGCAAAATACAAAGGATCATGTAAATTGATCTAAAAAGGATGGACATGTGATGGGAAATGACTATTTTTTAACATGTATATCCAGTTTGATCTTAGTCACCGGCTCCAATTTTTTCCACTCGATCACAGAATCATCATCCAACACACAATTATCGACGGTCTGCTCTGATATCTTACCATTGATCTCATAGACATACAGCCCTTCGTCTCCATCCGTTGAGATAATCAGTTCCCGATCACCTTTTTTCTTCACCTTGACAGCAGTGACACCTCTGAGAGCATCAAGCAGTGTTGTTCCCTTCTCCACTTCTATTGTCTTGGTCGGGGCAAATGAATCCATAGCAATATAGATATTATTCCTGTTAGGTTTTAGTACATGCGTCTTGCCGAACACCCTGCGCTCGATCAGTTGTGCCTCTTCCAGTATTTTAACATGCTTGGCCGCAACTGGCACCGATATGCCAATTTTCCTTGCAAGTTCAGAGATGTGTACCTCCTCCTCACTGAGGATCTCAAGCATCTTGATCCTGGTATCGCTTCCAAGTGCACTGAATACTTTATTACCTAATTCCCTCATATATGTAAATACACATTTGCCCATATATAAACGTTGCATGTCCGGATGAACTACCATTCGTTAAAACGGATGGCTTCCCGTTTCTTTGTCCAGACCCACATCTGTGACTCCACAGGTTCTTCCCGTAGTCCTATGATGTTCAAATAGGGTATATTGATCGCAGCATCGATGTCTCAGGCATTGTATGGATATTTCAAGATAAAAAAAGTGCTGGAATAATACGTGAAGAAAATAATGAGGAAAATATGTCTTTCATCTTGTCAAAGACTCCTTTATTACCCTTTTTTCCATAGGCACTACCCCCGGTCATTTTATCGAATTCTTCAAGTAGGCGTTTCTGTTCACCATTGAGTTTTATTGGTGTTTGTATGATCACTTTTACAAGTTGGTCTCCCTGTCCATGACCGTGGAGATGGGGCATACCTTTACCTTTGAGACGCAGTACTGAATGGGTCTGTGTGCCTGCCTTGATGTTCATCTTTACTTTACCGTGCAGTGTGGGGACCATAACGTTATCGCCCAGGGATGCCTGTGTGAAAGTGATGGGCATCTCGTATATAATATCATCACCATATCGTTCAAAGTGTTTGTGTGGTTTGACATGGATGACCACGTACAGGTCTCCGGCCGGGGCACCTGGGCTGCCAGCTTCGCCTTTTCCGCCGATCCTCATGCGCATACCGGTATCTGTACCTTTTGGGATCGCGACAGCTATCTTATGGACCTTCTTTGTCATTCCCGTACCCCGGCAGGCAGGACAGGGCGTTTGTATGATCTGTCCTTTCCCATGACATTGGTCACACGTTGTCGTCGTCATGAAATTCCCAAACGGTGTTCTTCGTGAGTGTGTGATCTGACCACTGCCGCCACACTTGGAACACGTTGATGGCCTGGTGCCCGCTTTGGCTCCGGTTCCATCGCATGTCTCACAGTTCATTGTCCGTGGTACATTGATCGTGATCTTATCTCCAAAAGCTGCCTGTTTTAGATCGATCTCAAGGTCATAACGTAGGTCTGATCCTCTTTGAGGGCCACGGTTCGCACGTCGTCCACCGCCAAACCCCCCTCCAAACCCGCCAAATATATTTCCAAGAATGTCTCCCAGATCATCAAAGCCACCAAAATCAGCGTTCCTGAATATGTCCTCTGTGGAATATCGACCATCGATACCAGCATGTCCAAATTGATCGTACTGTGCACGTTTATCAGCATCTGACAGTACCGCATAGGCCTCTGAGATCTCCTTGAACTTCTCTTCTGCATCCGGTTCTTTATTCTTGTCAGGATGGAATTTCATGGCAAGCTTTCGGTATGCTTTCTTTATCTCGGGATCCTTTGCATCCTTTGAAATGCTAAGTATCTCGTAGTAATCTCGTTTAGTTGTCATGGAAGATCTCGTAGGCTTTGATATTATGCTGTACAGGACATATCAATAGTCCTGCACATATAGTTCTTTTCCTTTCGGGTGGATTTATTTGTCGTCGTTGACTTCTTCATAATCGGCATCAACGACTTCCTCATCAGATGAATCCTCTCCAGCAGCGGATTCGCTTGTTTTCTCCGAGGACTCGGCCGCAGCCGCAGCTTCTTCCTGTGCTTTCTGGTACATTGCTGCAGACACATCATATACAGCCTGCTGAAGCGCTTCGGTCTTACTCTTGATGGCCTCGATGTCGGTACCTTCAAGGGATTCCTTCAGTTCAGAGGTCGCAGCTTCGATCTTGGACTTCTGTTCATCGGTAGCCACATCATCCGCCTCTTTCAGCGTTTTCTCAGCAGCGCTCACGAGGGATTCCGCAGTATTCCTGACATCGACCTCTTCCTTCTTGGTCTTGTCCTCTTCGGCATGGGCCTCCGCATCCTTTACCATGCGGTCAATTTCCTCATCGGACAGTCCACCAGGTTTCTGTATGGATATGGATTGTTCCTTTCCGGTTCCCATATCCTTTGCATTGACATGGAGAATTCCATTGGAATCGATGTCAAAGGTGACTTCGATCTGTGGTATGCCACGCTGTGCAGGCGGGATGTTGTCGAGCATGAATCTACCAAGAGATTTGTTCGCAGAGGCAATCCCTCTCTCTCCCTGCAGTATGTGGATCTCCACAGACGGTTGGTTATCTGCCGCAGTTGAGAATATCTGACTATTCTTTGTTGGGATCGTGGTGTTCCTCTCGATCAGTGGTGTGGCGACACCTCCAAGGGTTTCGATACCCAGGGTCAAAGGGGTAACGTCCAGCAGGAGCACGTCGTGTATTTCTCCTCCAAGCACACCTGCCTGAATAGCTGCACCAATAGCGACCGCTTCATCCGGGTTGATGTTCTTGTATGGATCCTTGCCTATGAACTTCTTCACAGTCTGGGCAACAGCAGGTATTCTGGTGGACCCGCCAATGAGCAGGATCCTTTCGATGTCACCTGGTTTTAATTTTGCATCACTCAGTGCCTGTTTCATTGCTGTGAGCGTCTTCTCTACCAGGTCATCGGTCATCTTCTCGAACTTAGCTTTGGTGAGATCGATATCTATGTGTTTTGGTTGACCATTGGAATCTGCGGTGATGAAGGGCAGGTTGATGTTGGTGGTGCCGACGCCGGACAATTCTATCTTTGCTTTCTCTGCGGCATCCTTGAGACGCTGCATTGCAGCCTTGTCGCCAGAAAGGTCAATACCCTCCTCTTTCCTGAATTCCTCTGACACGAAGTTCGCGATCCTGTCATCAAAGTCATCTCCGCCAAGATGTGTGTCTCCAGCGGTTGACAGTACTTCAAACACACCCTCTCCCAGTTCCAGGATGGAAACATCAAAGGTTCCGCCACCCAGATCGTAGACCAGGATCTTGTGCTCTCCCTCTTCTTTGTCAAGTCCATACGCAAGGGATGCGGATGTGGGCTCGTTAATGATCCTCATGACCTCAAGGCCGGCGATCTTTCCTGCATCCTTGGTAGCCTGCCTTTGTGAGTCATTGAAATAGGCAGGAACAGTGATAACTGCCTGTGTGATCGTCTCACCGAGATATGCTTCGGCATCGTCCTTCAATTTGCGAAGGATCATTGCTGAAATCTCCTGTGGGTTGTGTTCCTTTTCATTGAGGGTGACCTTGTAATCGCCTTCACCGATGTGTCGTTTGATTGAACTTACACTATTATGAGGATTTGCGATCATCTGTCTCTTTGCTACCTGTCCGACAAGTTTCTCTCCTTTTTTGGAGAATCCTACAACGGATGGTGTTGTCCTGCCCCCTTCAGCATTCGGAATAACAGTAGGTTTACCACCTTCAATAACAGCCATGCATGAATTGGTAGTCCCTAGATCAATACCCAGTATCTTTCCCATTTTTATTACCTCTTGTATATAGTTATATTTTATATGTTATCTGTTAATTGGATCATCTGTACTGCAAACCTGAACTTTATTTATCCTTGTCGCTTTTGTTCTGGTTCTTTGCCACTGTCACCATTGCATGACGTATGACCTTTGAGTTCATCTCATAACCAGGTTTGCACACTTCTATGATGGTGTCCCCGGGATGTTCATTGCTCTCAATATACATCATTGCTTCATGTAGATGTGGATCGAATTCCTCTCCCTTACATTCCATCTTCTGAACCCCCTCCTTCTCAAGGATGGAGTTGAATTGCTTGAACACCATCTCCACGCCCTCTATAACCGAATCGGCATCATTTGCCTTTCTGGCAGATACCAGGGCGCGTTCGAAATTATCACCAACCTCAAGCAGATCCATCATTATCTTTTCGACCGCAAACTTGAGATATTCTTCTTTCTCCTTAAGACTTCGATTCCTAAAATTCTCAAACTCCGCACGATTGCGCATAAGTTGATCTTTCAGTTGTGCGATCTCCTCATCCTGTGGATCCTCAGTCGCTTCAGGTACAGTTTGGTCAGTCTTCTCAGACTCGCCGTCTGTTGTATCAGACATTTTACTTCGTTTATGAGCCATCACTTATGTCTCCGCCATAGTTGATAAGCGGTAAGGTTGTAACGTATGTAGGAATTGTTGATTGTTTGTAGTTCTATATATAAGTATCCCCTCAAAAACAGTTCTAAACGGGGCTTCTGTATTATGTCCCAAACAAACCGATGCCACCAAATGATACCACTAATATCGGGAATGTTCGAGTGCGACTACATTATTTTCAGATATGTGATCTGTATTGATATTACTCTCTGTGTTCCCAGGCTCATCCGCATAATGCGACGGACATTACAATAATCATAATAATCATAGCATAAAGTATTTATATAAATACATTTATAATATATATTACTGAGCGGGCTATATTCTTTTAGAATACCCCCCACTCCCTGCCCGCTCAGCTATCTTCCATACTGCTTAAAACCCAAGTTTGACAGTTTTTACCTTTTTCTAAAGAGAATGTCTTCTTTTTCAAATCCAAATTTTCATTTTTCAGTCAGGATATCCTGGATGTCTGATATGATCTCTTCTCGATTTGCACCAATCGTTTCAAGAACTCGATAAAGAGTTCTTTCGCTGAATCTACAAGATAAAATAGTTCAAACAACTCATCACGTTTTATCCATTCATGTGCTTTTTGATGCTAAAATTGTCTGTGAGGTTAATAGCTCACAAGAGCTTTCAGTAGTTTGTTGATATCAATTCCATGTTTTTTTTGTTTAGCAAAACATTTGGAAAATCAAGGATATCATAGAGTTTTTCAACGGTCAGGATGGTTCCAATCAGAAAGGATATTGGTGTTAGGAACTATTTCGTATGTTCTTAGTTTTTGTTGCATTTTAGTCAAATCAACATCTAAGGACACTTATATTAATTTTGACTGTCAAACTTGTTAAAAGGGATATTGATCAGAAATCAAACAATGTCTTCTGCGGTTTCTTTTTTTGTCTTGTGGGTGTACTCGTATCCCCGATCTTATCGATCATTGCATTCGATGTTGCATTGTCAGGGATTTGATCAAATCCTGTCTGTTTTTTCATCTGTCCCTTGTCATTTTTACCAGTTTTAAAGAACACATTGATGTCAGAAGATGCAGTTTCCTCTATCTGTAAGCGTGCACTATCATATATCTTCTGTATCTTCTTTGTGACCTTCTTGCCCCCGGTGAGGAATACGATCTCATCTACGTCCAGCTTCAGGTTTGTTGTAACGTTCACAGCATAGTCTTCATCCTTCAGCATCATCCCATACATCTTAATAAGTTCGATACGTGTTTGCTGTATAGGTTTATGGCAGTGTTGTCCTATCTTTGAAGCAACATTGTCCCTCATATTCCGTTTCGCACGAAGTTGTCCCATTTTTCTCCAGATAGAAGGGGGCTGATACTTGACAAAGCCGCGATGGATGTGTGACTTGGCAGTCACGGTGCCGCACGTCATGAGAATGCCTGCATATCTCCATAATCTGTAGTTCTGCCGTTTCTTCACCCGTCCGAGATAAATATCTGCACGTGAGAGATTCCGGTACCCCTGGATTATGTCACTATCAATCCCTTCCTTCCCTTCCTGATACTGGATCGGGAGATTTTCATCGATCCATTGGATCAGATCCTCTGGCGTCTCATCAAGACTATATGTCGCATGAAGGGCTGCGACCGGGTCGGTGCTCTTGAATATCTTTGCAAGTACCTTAAAGATAGATTCCTTTGTATCTCTCTCAGCTGTGGTGACATCCTCCACGTTGATCTCACTTCTGCCAATTGCAGCAGCCTGTAGGTCTTTCACAGCACTCCTCAGATCACCACCGGAAATTTCCGCTATCTTCTCTATGACGCCTACGCCACACATGATATCCTCTTCGACACAGATGTTTTTCAGTGCCGGGATCATGGAGCGACTTTGTATTGTATTGAATTTGACCACTTCACAAAGTGATCGTATCGATGTGGTCATGCTATACAGGTCGTTTGCAATGAGCAGTATGGGCTGGTCAGTGTTCTTAATGATATTGCCTATAGCACGTTTCCCGCCACGATCCGCATTACCGTGCATGTTATCTGCCTCATCAAGGATGATCAGCCGCTTGGAACTGGTTCCGGTCAATGAGCTCATTTGTGAAGCAGAACCAGCGATCTTCTCGATGATCGATGCTGTTCTCTGGTCGCTTGCGTTCATTTCGATGGTCTCCCACCCCAGGTCGCTGGCAAGGGCATGCGCAGCTGAGGTTTTTCCAATACCGGCCTGGCCATGAAGTATGATCCCTTTTTTATCAGGTATACCATTTTGCCATTCTTCAGCCCATTTTTTCAGGGATTCAACTGCTTTCTTATTGCCCACGATCTCCGAGAGTGCGTTTGGTCTGTATTTTTTAACCCATTCGATTGATGCCATTGTGATCGTACCTACATAGGAGGGAAAAGTAATATAATGTTTGTGTTTCTTCTGTTCATTCTAATAATTGTACAGGTAGGTTCAATGCGTTCCAGTACTATGGCAGATTTGCTGAATATTATTGAACAGAAAGCGCTTTCCAACAGGGCGAGGGTTGCTATTGGTGTACGTGAACCCACGGCAGATATGCTGTATAGTGCGGAGGATGCACATTCGGCAGGCTACGCAGAGGTAATTCTTGTTGGCAACAAGGATGCGATCGATAAGTTCGGGACCTCTCTTGAAGTCGTGGATACAAATGATCCTGAGACTGTGCTAGGTGACCTTCTTGTGAATGGATACGTTGACGCTTCGGTGCGCGGAAATGCAAAAGCATCAGCCACATTATCTCATCTAATATCTGTCCTGGGCATGGAACGACTGTACCGCATGGCGTTTCTCCTAACCGATCAGGGACATCCGTTCTTCCTCGCACCGGTCGGGATCGATGAGGGCAATAACATTGAGGACAAGATAAAGTTGATCCGGCTTGGTGCTGAATGTATCCGCAAGTTCGGCATCGAACCTGCTGTTGGTATATTGTCTGGTGGAAGGTGGGGTGATCTTGGAAGGGATGAGACGGTGGACCGTACTCTGTTGGATGCGGATACTGTGACCGAACGTGTCAGGGAAATGGGTGTTGATGCGTGTCATTATACGATACTGATAGAAGATGCTATCCGGGAATCTAACCTAATAATTGCACCTGATGGTATATCTGGAAATCTCATCTTCCGAACACTTGTGTTCTTGGGCGGAGGGGTGGGTATAGGTGCACCTGTCCTGATGGACAAACATGTTTTTGTAGATACCTCACGTGTTAGCGGGAATTATACTTGGGCGATCATGTTGGCCAGTGCACTGGTAAACATGAAATATAAGGATGATCAATGAGGGATATTATGGAAACTGTGGCACCAAACTGGCCTGTTGCGAAAGGAGATTGTTATTCTGGACAGTTGGATTCTCATATTGCGGTGGTGACTCTTGCAAGCATTCTGGAGCCGTATGGTGGGGCTGCGATATGGGGTAGTTGCAAGACTGAGAACCTTGGTGCTGAGAAGATCGTCCTTAACATTATATCAAATTCGAACATCAGGTACGTTCTGGTCTGTGGTTCTGAATCAAAAGGCCATTTGGCAGGACACACTTTCGTGGCGCTCCACAGTAATGGGATCGATCATCAGGGTAGGATCATTGGTTCTGAAGGTGCCATTCCATTCATTGAGAATTTAGATCAGAATATGATCGCCCGATTCCAGGCACAGGTAGAGATCATCGAGAGGATCGGCCTGACAGATACAGTAATGATCCGTCGTATCGTGGATGCCTATATGTCCAAAGGAGATGTCTTTGATGAAGTACCTATGGTCATCAAGAGGTCTGGAAAACGACGATCATTTGATCATGTGGCATCTGGTGACATTATCGTTTCAGATGGTCTGATGATCGATACAACGTTGGGGATCGTGTGTGATGTTGATTCAGAATGAGTGCTTTCTGGTTCTTTAAGCGTATATACTTTGCATGTGTCATGAGGTTTTATTATGTTCAAATTTCAAAAAGAACAGGAAATAGTTAACATTGCGGGTGTGAAGATCGGTGGTCAGCCAGGTGAACTTCCTACTGTGCTTGCGGGTACGATCTTCTATGAGGGGCACAGTATCGTGGATGATGCGAATGCAGGGGTCTTTGATAGGTCGGCTGCAGAGGATCTGGTACATGTTCAGGATTCCAATGCAGATGAAACTGGTAACCCCTCAATTATACACATTTTTGGAAATACTTCAAAATGTATATTAAACTATATCGATTTTATATCATCTATATCAGACTCACCACTAATAATCGATTCACCTGATCCCAATGTTCGAATGCGTGCAGCAGAATATGTTAGTGATATTGGTCTTGCAGACAAGGTGATCTATAATTCTATCAACATGAGCATTAAAGAGGATGAGCGTGAGGCACTAAGGACTTCGGATGTTGATAGTTCTATATTGCTTGCCTTCAATGCCACTGATTCTTCGCTAAATGGGAGGATGGATCTACTTGACAATGGCGGGAATGTGCTTGATGGGGGGCTTATTGATATTGCAAGACAATGTGGTATTACAAATATGTTGATCGATCCAAGCATCACGCCAATGGGTAATGGGGCAGGTATTGCTCTGCGAATGACGCTAACCGCCAAGGCTAAATGGGGTTACCCGGTGGGGTCAGGGATCCATAATGCTCCCTCTTCCTGGAAATGGCTTCAGGACAAGCGAAAGGTAGATCCTCTTGTTTATAATGTGTGTGATGTTGGTTCCACCTGCCTTCAACAGGCGGCCGGAGGAGATTTCATATTGTATGGTCCCATTGAAAATGCATCATACATATTCCCACTGGCATCAATGTCTGATATTATGATCAACGAAGCCAATTCGGATCTTGGTATAGTGGCATCGTATTCTCACCCTTCAAATCGGTTATTATGAACGATCATACCCAAAGGAATATTTTATGTATAAGTTCATACATATGTATGCTTACGTATGTGCGAGATGATCCTGTATGAAAAGGCTTACAATCAGTATGTCTGATGAACTGTTCGAGAAACTGGACGAGATGTCGAATAAGAGCTTGTTCGTGCGCAACCTTATTGAACACGAATTAGCGGCGGATGGGTCTGGATCTGAGCGAGTTCCATCAAATGACGGATTAGACGAACTTCGTGGGACGGTGCTTGCAATAAGTAAGCGCCTAGATGATATCGAACAAATGTTCCTTGCTCCTTCTACGGGAACCCAAGATCCTGCTTCCAAGATATCTGGATCACAATCTTCTGGATCTGCCATGCCTGATCTAGCTTCTCCTGATGTTCCTGCCCCTCCCGCTCCTGAATTGATCATGCCTGATCTGTCTTCTCCCGATGTTCCTGCTCCTCCCGCACCTGAATTTATCATGCCTGATTTATCATCCCCTGATGTTCCTGCTCCTCCCGCTCCTGAATTTATCATGCCTGATCTATCATCCCCTGATGTTCCTGCTCCTTCCCCCCCTGAATTGATTATGCCTGATCTTTCATCCCCTGATGTTCCTGCTTCTCCCACACCTGAATTAATCATGCCTGATCTGTCTTCTCCCGATGCTCCTGCCCCTCCCGCTCCTGAATTGATCATGCCTGATCTGTCTTCTCCCGATGTTCCTGCTCCTCCCGCTCCTGAATTTATCAT
>JAIOTO010000101.1 GCA_021106765.1 Methanosarcinaceae archaeon | reverse complement strand
TTACTAACTTATCAGTTCGTTTCCGAATACGGGAGTTAATGATCATATCTGCACTATTGAACCTGTCAGGAATTGGTGATGACTCACTCCGTATCCTTTACCGCCGCGACCTTCCTGCCACATTTTCTCAACAGATGCTTCGTCCCACCTGCCTCACTGACGATCTGCAGCATCCTGTCAGCATCGGTAATTGCAGTTCCCATGACTGCCGTGAATCCGCTTGCGAACAGTGGGCGAGGGAGCATGGGTGTGGTCGGTCCTAACAGTACTATTTCTCTGGCACTGCCTGCAAGCTGGAGCAATCCATCGATGGTCCAGTTTACCAGCGTGCTGGCAGTGATGATCACCACATTGGCAGATGGAATGGCATTGCTGACTTCTTCCGGTGGCACCACTGTGATCCTTTCATCATCAATGTCCTTCTGCTCCACTACGCATAATTTGTTCGTGATCGTTAGTATCCGGGGGATCAATGGGCCGAAGTGCCCGACCATAGCAACCCGATCACCGGGCTGTATCAGGTCCAGGACATCCTTTTCAGTTGACTTATACCGATGAGGATCATTGTCGTTCATCATGGTTGCCAGGGCATTGATCGTCGCAATGACCACACCCGATCGAAGTATATCGTTTGAGGTCGCCATCGCCAGGATATCTGCTGTGTTTAATCCTGCGATCTCACCGGCATCAGGTAGTGTATCACAGTGGGTGTGAACGACTGGTGTGGTTGATGCGGTTGGGATCGAATGTTGTGTGGCAGCAACACTTCCATGGCCGGTAGAGAGCTTTACGCCAGTGTAGATGATCCCGATCCTCACATCCTCGACAATGATATCGGATAGGGAATCACCGAGTTCATTCTCGATCCGCTCGATCAATTGTCGTATGATAGTTTTTGTGTTCATGGATATCGTTATGGTTAGATATTCTCTATCTTTGTAGTCAGATCCAGTGGTTTCGCATAATAAGGCGCCGTGGATACGACGATATCGACAGCTTCAGCATATTTTGGAATATCCTTGATATTGACGCCACCCACGGCGATCTCAAGCTTAGGGTTCAGTGCCTTGAGTTTGGGTGCAATCTCTTTCAGCTCGTCCGGGCTGTAGTGATCCAGCAGAAGCACATCTGCCAGGGGTGCGTACTGGAAGGCCTCTTCCTCTGTGCGAGGTTCGATCTCGATCTTCTTCATGGCTATGAGCTTGTTGAAGGAGCCCACAACGTTGAAATGGTTCTGGGTGATCAATATGGAGTCACTCAGGGAATTGCGGTGGTGGTCACCGCCGGCCACACGCACAGCCTTAAGCTCATATTTTCTGAATCCCGGATGGGTCTTACGGCTTGTTGCAATGACCACGTTCGGGTTCACCTTTCGCGCTGCATTGACCATGCTTTTTGTCATACCGGCAATAGCACAGACCATGGACAGGAAGGTCTGGGATATCCGCCAGAGCTTGAAAAGCTGTCGCAGATCCCCCTTCGCCTCAAAAAGTGTTGCACCACCCTCAAACGACTCCCCGTTGTCAAGATAATTGGTAACGGTCAGTCCTTTTTGCTGGTAGAACTCTGCCAGGTCATCCGCACAGGCAGCAACGCCCGGGTCCCGGGACACAATCTTAAGAGTACCGATTCCTTCGATTCCCAGCAAATCTGTTGTCTCATCTCCGTAAGGGCAGTCCTCTGATAGATAATGTTCAAAATTGTGTATCATATGATCACCTGAGTTGTTCGTCAAATTATTCGGTCATGAATTACTGATCAGAATACTGATGACCAGGAGTATAAATAACTTCTGAAATCGTATTTCATTCCGACAGATGCACTATTTATATGGTTAATGCCTTTAATATCGTCTATAGTTCTTCAATAAATTGCTAAACAATTAACCAGATAACAGAGCCTATAACAGATCAAACAGGAAAGAATGCGATGAGATCGAATCGTTTTATAATCACAGTCATAGGCGTAGATAAAGTAGGTATCGTTGCCAACACAACAAAAATAATGGCAGATTTTAGTGTGAACATTGTGGATATCAGCCAGACGATCATGGAGGACCTCTTTACCATGATAATGCTGGTAGAGGTCAATGATGAGCATTTCAACCTGTCAGCTTTCCAGCAGGCCATGAAGGAAGGCGGCGAGGCAATTGGAGTAGAGGTAACAGTACACCAGGAAGATGCATTCAGATTTATGCACAGGATCTAAACAAACAGGAGTACCTTAAATGTTGATACATCCCGAAGAGATCATGGAAACCATACAGATGGTCAGGTCAGAACATCTGGATATCAGAACCATCACAATGGGAATAAACCTGCGAGACTGTGTGCATCCGGACATTGATATCTTCAATAAGAACATATACAACAAGATCACACATTGTGCACGTGATCTCGTCAATACCACCGAAGAGGTGGAGAACCTCTATGGAATACCGATAATCAATAAACGGATATCTGTGACACCTATTGCAGTGGTCGCAGAAGGATGCATATCTACCGACTACACATCAATCGCACAGACCCTTGACAGGGCAGCCGAAGACGTTAATATTGACTTCATTGGGGGATTTAGTGCCCTCGTACATAAGGGTTTTACTCCCGGTGACCTGAATTTAATCAATTCAATTCCGGGATCTCTGGCAAGTACCGAAAAGGTCTGTGCATCGATCAACGTCGCCACAACCCGGGCAGGCATCAATATGGATGCCGTAGCAATGATGGGAAAGATCATCAAGGAAACAGCAGAAAGAACAAGGACCAATAATGGGATCGGATGCGCCAAACTGGTGGTCTTTGCCAATGCTCCGGAAGACAACCCATTTATGGCGGGTGCATTCCATGGGATCGGAGAACCGGACCGCGTGATCAATGTGGGTGTCAGTGGACCGGGTGTTGTCAACTCGGCTGTGCGTGATCTGGACGACCCTGACCTTGGAGATATCGCAGAAGCCATTAAGAAGACTGCTTTTAAGATCACCCGGATGGGAGAAATGGCTGGTCGTGAGGTATCCCGGCGATTGGATGCTGAATTCGGCGTGGTAGATCTCTCCCTCGCACCAACCCCTGAGATAGGGGATAGTGTGGCCGCCATATTGGAAGCAATGGGGTTGGAAAGCTGTGGTACCCATGGAACGACAGCTGCCCTGGCACTGCTCAATGATGCAGTCAAGAAGGGAGGAGCTATGGCCTCATCGTATGTCGGTGGCTTGAGCGGGGCCTTTATCCCGGTAAGTGAAGATGCGGGTATGATCAAAGCTGTGGAGCGGGGATCACTGAACCTGGATAAACTTGAAGCTATGACATCCGTTTGTTCCGTAGGATTGGACATGGTCGCAGTTCCGGGTAATACATCTGCTTCGACTATATCTGCGATCATTGCGGACGAGATGGCGATCGGTGTGATCAACAGGAAAACGACTGCTGTGCGTCTTATTCCTGCACCCGGAAAAGATGTGGGTGATCTTGTGGAGTTCGGCGGATTACTGGGAACTGCGCCTGTAATGCGGACGCACCCCTATAGTTCTGAAGAATTTATCCAACGCGGTGGCAGGATACCTGCACCTATCCAGGCATTGACCAACTAAAAAAGGTTTCCTCATGTAATTCTGCTCACAATTACAAAATATTTCATGGCATCAGTTGTGGAACTAGTATCAGCATCGTGTTCCATACTTTTGTTTCCATATATAATAGTCTGTAATAGTATTAATTGATCAGGAGATCAGATACATTTCCTATTATTTGTTACTCCACTCTTTGGCATCTTCAACAGCAGCGTCATAGAACTGTTCTCTCAGATCAGGTATCGCAGAGAGAACACGCACCCAATTAGGAAGAAGCACATCCAGGGGACCTTCAAGATATTCCTTTCCTTTGGTTATGATGGTTTTAGAAAACAGATCTATATTCATTTCTTCGTCATGTCTATTGTAAGATAGATCATTACAAAAAGCATCAGCATAATATTTTGATATCAGGTCCTGTCCATGGCATTTATATTTTATTCTTATGCTGTGTAAAAATGATGGTGATATATGGGTAGAGGTTGTTTCACTCACGACCCTCATTAATGTTGTAAATATGTCACCCACCATCTTGCAGAGTCCCTTATCCCAATCTCTACTCATACCTTTGTGTTTGTGTTCATAGTATCCCAGATCGGTCTGACAGACTCGCTTGAAGGCAGCATTCTTGTAAACCTCTGCAAGAAGTCCAACCTCAAGTCCCCAGTCTGCTGGGATCCTGATATTCAAAGCAAAGTCACTGGTCATCGCAAACTCCCCGGATAAGGTATATCGGAATGCTTTGAGGAAATCCAGGATCTTGCACTCACATCCCACATCCTCTATGAGGGCATCCAAAAATGGTTGTACAAAGAGACGATACACACGCCCATGCATCGTCTTATCATCAAGATTTACCCGTGCATAAAAACCTTTGTTGAAATAATAATTGAGGTTTGGTTCCGTGATCGGGTATAACAACTTCGTGGGAATATCCGATGTATAATTGACAATATCTCCATCATGAAGCGCTATGGAATAAGAATCCAGACTCGCCACTCCAAGAGCGATCCAGACATCCATCCCTTTACCTCTAAATGATGTGATATCAATTCCATCATCCTTCATTTCATCCAGTGCCTTCTGGACCCTGGGGCCATTGCACCAGATCACCAGTTTTGGAATTTGTAGTTGCTCGAAAAAATCCAGTACTGCTTTATATTGATCATTGTCATCTGCTGCAAGTGGTATGATTACCTGATACAGGTAATCACACTTGTTCAATTCTTCAACAATTTTTACCAGTGCACGATTCTTTATCTCTTCATACAATATAGGCAGGACAATGGACGCACGTCTTTTGTTTTTCAGTTTATGAAGTCGCTCGCTCAATTTGTCCGTGTCGATACAATAATCATGAATGGTAGTTATTCGCTCTTGACTAAAATCCATAGTTTATCCCCCATTGCCACCTTATTAACCCCAAATATGGACATAGGACTACAGGATAATTAATGATATTAGTACCTCCCCAAAAGGCACTATTGCGATTACTATCCTATAGGTTAATAGATATATATAGGGAGCTACTACAATATATACTTTTATTGTGTTGATTATATAATACAGGGGTATTAACTGATCCATAATTCGCCCTGCTCAAATATGAGCATGTACAAAGGAACATAAACTTGCAGCTTCTTACCCCATCAACCCAACAATCCAGAGCACAAAAGCTAAATACATTCTATCACTCGTAAAATCGCTTTTGATGTCAGGTGAAATGTAACGGTGGACGCTCGAACATGTCAGTATTAGCTGAGAACATGAACCCATAGTCAACAGCGAGTTCACCGCCGCCGTCCCATATATCACTAACGAGTACTACGAGGGTGGCCCCTCCTCCACCAACACAGACCCCGCTGAGGGTGCGGACAAAATTCCGTCCACACCCGCATTCATCTTCCCTCTTGCCATCATTGGCATGATGCTGGCGGCGGCGCACAGGCGGTAAGGAATTACGTGATCAAATAGAATCACCACACCTGTGGGCACAATATAAACCTCTTCTTTAAATCCGTAGCGTAAGACTACGAATCAATTTGTCGTTTAAGCAACGAATATATATGAACTCTGCATAGTTGCAAGTAGTACAATATAACAAACTGCATGATGATGGTCAAATGGTTTCCAGACATGGAACCTCATTTGACCTTCCAGCATGTAATACAAAGATGGTACAATCATGAAAATGAAAAACACATACACGATCTTGCTCATACTCCTTGCACTGGGGACATTGGTTGCCAGTACACAGACCATGGGCTGTATTGATAGAACGAACTCGATGATCGAAGGAGAGATCGTCTTCGAAGAAATGAACGATCCGATCCAGAACGCAACCATCTACATCGAACTTGAAGATGTCAGTCGCGCTGATGCTCCGTCAACGGTGATCTCCAGTATGGTGCTGAAAAATATCGATATTGACGCGGACAGTTCGGCATCGATCCCATTCTCACTGGAATATCCTGAACTCGAAGACCGTTTCACATACTCCATGTCAGTTCTTGTGGATCTGAACGGGGATGGAAAGATATCAGGAGGCGACTACATCAGCATGGAACATATCCCGGTCTCAACATCTGGACCCAATGATGATATAACTATCAATGCCAGGTTTGTCACACCGAGTGACGATGGTCCACAGCCAGTCGAGACAACGGCAACCGTTATCAGCCTGGAGTATATGGATGACTCCGTAAGGATCCTTCTAGATGAGGACGATGTCGAAAGCGGAGAGGAGTATCCTGGAGATCTGTACCTTATTGTCAATGATCAGACAGTAATTCAGTATAATAATGGCGTACAGCTATCCCTTGACGATATTTCCCCTGGTACACGGATCAGGGCATACTACGGTCCAGCGGTCATGCTCAGCATGCCTCCACAGAGTGTCGCCACACTGATCGTTGTGCTGCCAGATACACAAAATACAGATGAAACCGGACCGGATTCCATAACACTGGAAGCAACCATCACAGATGTGATGGATATTGACAACGGTACGAAGATACTCATTCAGGGCGATGAGGTAAGTGAATTTGGTTTTGATTGCGGAATATATCTTATTGTCTCAGACCAGACCTCCATCATTGACGAGAACGGTGCAGTCCTGTCCATCGATGATCTTGGAGATAATTCCGAAATAAGAGCCACCATGGGACCTGCAATGACCCGAAGTCTGCCACCTATCGGCCAGGCTGAGGAAATTGTGGTATGGTTGGAATAAGGCTATCGTAGAGGACTGACCTCTCTACATCTCTCTTTTTCACCATGAGCCAAAATACATAAGTAATGCAACCAGTAATATGCCTGACTGTAGGAATAATAATGGTTATTTGAACATACACAATGAGTTGATATATTGACAGTAAAAGAAGGAAATACAGTTAAGGTCGAATATACCGGTATGTTCGATGATGGTACAGTATTTGATAGCTCTGAAAAACATGATAAACCACTGGAATTTGAAGTTGGTGCCAGACAGATGATACCTGGTTTTGAAGACGCGGTCCTGGGTATGAATATCGGTGATGAGAAAAGCATAAAGCTGGGACCAGCACAAGCTTATGGTGAACACAGAGAAGATCTGATCAAGGCAGTACCCCGGGAACAGATGCCTCCGGAACAACGTCTCGAGGTTGGGATGGGATTACTTGTCAGTCTTCCAGATGGTACAGATGTCCCGGCAAAGGTCATTGATATCACCGATGATACTATTACCATAGATCTGAACCATCCCCTGGCTGGCGCAGACCTGAGCTTTGAGATCAAGTTAGTTGATATCACTACTTGACCTCCATTTTATTCTTTTTTTGAATCGCAGGTGCCTTTCATTTTTAACAGGTTTGTCGGACTTTTTCAGGGATCATACATGGAACAACCAAAAATAATAGGATTTGGTGGTAGTCCCAGAAAGAATG
>JAIOTO010000124.1 GCA_021106765.1 Methanosarcinaceae archaeon | reverse complement strand
TGGTTTGAGGGGCAGATATTCAAGGAAAGTGCTCCGCGCGGGAAGATCATTGAGGGATCATTCACCTCCGAATGATCATTACCTATATTTCTCAAGTGAATCCAGCAGTGATCCGACATCGGTCTCAAGTTCGTTCACCGAGCATTCGATCATCAGGTTCACGATCCCTTCTGAGCCCAGTGTCCTGAAATCGGTCTTAAGTGTCAGCAGGGTCTTCCCTTTTGCATAGGCATATCCGATCTCCCATGCTGTTCCGGAATCCACATCACTTCCGCCATCAAGGACCGCAACGATGATATCGCATTCGTCTATAGCATCCCGGTTGTTCTCAAAAAGCCTCTGTTGATCCAGATCATCACGTTTTGATGAATTATCCTCGGAGTCTTCCTGAGGGAGGTACACAACGAATCCCCTATTGTCCAGGAGTTGATGGAGACTGGCGTTGAATGTTCGCTCTGCCTGGGAAAAGAGCGGTGCTGCAAGATATATCTTCGTTTCCCTACTCATATCATATGTCACCTTTGGAATGACCAAATATAGCATATATCTTCATAAGGTTAACCATAGCACCGGATAACAACTTTAATTAAGAGTGGAATTATACATAAGGATATGAGCCAAATGACCAAAGTAGGAATAGTTGGAGGTTCGGGTTATACAGGTGGTGAGCTTATGCGATTGCTTCTTGCTCATCCGAAAGTAGACCTTGAGCTGGCAACATCAAGGAAGCTCGAAGGTGAATACATTTCCAGTACTCATCGCCACCTTGCCGGAATGGTGGATCTCAAATTCGAGAACCCTGACCCGGTCCGGATCAAGGAACGGTGTGATGTGGTGTTTGTAGCAGTACCTCATGGCACTGCTATGAATATTGTACCAGAGATCCTTGATGATGAGACCAAGGTAATTGATCTGAGCGCAGATTACCGATTGAGGACCGATGTTTTTGAAGATGTTTACGGGATCAGGCATTGCGACTCCCGGGATGCGGTCTTTGGTCTTGTGGAATTGCACAGGGAAGTGGCAAATGAATCTTTCGTTGCAAACCCAGGCTGCTACCCCACAGGTGCTATCCTTTCAGCGGCACCATTGGCAGATATTGGTATGATCGATCTTGCGATATTTGATTCAAAATCAGGGATCACGGGTGCCGGTATCGATCCTTCTCAGGCGTCCCATTATCCGAACATTGCGGAGAATGTCCAGCCCTACAAGCTGACCACGCACAGGCATCGGGCAGAGATATTTCAGGAACTGAACCGACTGGATAAGGGACTTGAGAATATCAATTTCACACCTCATGTGGTACCTTCCATACGTGGGATACTTACCACAGCACACATATTCACCAAAGATAAGCTCAGTCTTGAGGAGGTACGATCATGTTATATGGATCTCTACCGTGATAGCCCATTCGTCAGGATCGTGAACGGTGTACCGTCTCTGAGTGCGGTGAGAGGTTCAAATTTCTGTGACATTGGATTTGAAGTTGATGAACGCAACCAGCGTGTTGTTGTGATATCGGCAATAGATAATCTTGTAAAAGGTGCTTCTGGTCAGGCGATACAGAATATGAACCTGATGTGTGGGTTTGATGAGACCACAGGTCTATGGATGCCGGGTCTTGCACCATGATATTTAACTGGTGGATGAACGTATGATAAAAGTAAAGGAAATAATGAACTCTAATGTGATATATTGCGATCCGAGTGCTACGATCAGCAGTACGGCCCAGTTGCTCAAGGAACACGATATCAGTGGGGTTCCTGTGGTGAAGAATAATGTGGTCGTGGGTGTGGTGTCAGAGGTGGACCTATTGAAACTGCTCGAACTTCCTAAACACGGAGATCTGTGGTTACCCAGTCCATTTGAAGTGATCGAGATCCCAATACGTGAACTGATCAGCTGGGAAGAAACAAAGAAGATGCTCACTGATATAGGTTCAAGACCGGTTAGTGATATCATGAAAAAGGATGTGTCTATGATCTCTTCGGAGGATTCCATTGAGGATGCCTCTGAACTGATGTCAAGGCACAAGGTCCACAGGTTACCTGTGATCGATAATGGCAAGCTGGTGGGCATTGTCACGCGTGGTGATATCATACGCGGGATTGCAAGTGCCTGAATTGAGGGATAATATGGTCTCCATAGGATCAATGGACGATATAACGACGATAGCCGGTGGAATATGTGCCGTAAGGGGTGTGCAGGCGGCAGGTGTCAAGCTGTCAAAGATGGGTCTTGCACTGATCGTTGCGAAAGGGTCGGCTGCAGGGGTATACACACGTAATAAGGTCATTGCAGCACCCCTGATCGTTACACGAGAGAAGGTCAACCGATCGAAGGAACTGGCCGCGGTTATCGCGAATAGTGGTAATGCCAATGCTTTCACCGGTGAGAAAGGGATAGCTGATGCAAGGCAGATGTGCCGTATGGTCGCCGGTGAACTGGGAGTTGATGAAGCACTGGTGGCAGTGGCATCCACAGGTGTGATCGGCCGTAGCCTTGATATGGGTTGGTTAGAGATTCATATGAGCGAGGTTGTCGATGGGTTGACAGATACTGCTAAGGGTGGCGAAATGGCGGCCCGTGCGATCATGACCACCGATACTGTGGAAAAAGTGTCGGTTGTCGAACTAGGTAATGGCGTACGCATCGGTGGGATCGCCAAGGGTTCCGGCATGATCGAACCGAACATGGGAACCATGCTTGGCTTTATTTATACAGATGCGTCGCTTCCGGCTGAAGTGCTGGATGTCTGTCTGCATAAAGGCGTGGACCGAAGTTTTAACATGATCGTGGTGGATGGCGATACTAGCACGAACGATATGGTGCTGCTGACCGCCACCGGTGTATCAGGCATCGAACCCGAGATCGAACAGTTCCAGCAGGGTCTTGACCGGGTACTGACAGATCTGGCCAGGCAGGTTGCCAGGGATGGGGAAGGCGCTACGAAGCTGATCGAGACCCGGGTCAAGGGTGCTCGGACCCGCAATGATGCACGTATCATTGCAAAGACAGTGGTCCGTTCTCCTCTGGTCAAATCAGCGGTGTTCGGTAGGGATCCCAACTGGGGTCGGGTGATGGCTGCGGTAGGTTATTCCGGTGCAGATGTGGATCAGGACAGGATGTCGCTGGCATTCTCGAATAGTGATGATACTGTGTGGCTGGTGGACAATGGAATGATCATTGCAGAGGATGAGCAGACCCTTGGACGTCTGGGGACGATCATGGACAGTGACGAGGTTGTCATCATGGTGGATATTGATCTGGGGGATGCTACAGCAGTGGCGTGGGGTTGTGATCTTACATACGATTATGTTAGGATCAATGCTGAATATACTACGTGATGACAGCATGACGACAGCACGATCACGACTAAATATATACTAATACAATACGTACTATGTTTGTGTATGAACTATGAGGTATAATCGATGGATATTGAAGAGTGGGAGCGGAAGTACTTAGAGGCATATTCTGATGTGAAAGGGTCCATTGGCAATTTGAGTGGTGTTTTTGTAGCATACAATACCAATATTGATGCGATCAAGCATATCGGGAATAAAGACATTTCCCGTTTACTTAAGGCAGTTGATCTTGAAGAGGTCCAGCAGAAGGTATTTGATTACCCCCGGCAGATCGATACGCCATCCGATCTTCTGGCACGTTTGATCATAGCAATGCGTGACGGTAAGGCTGCGGAGGTACCTACATACACCACAGCTACACACGAGTGGCTGACCGACAATATGGTATTTGATCATGCAAATATGGGAGGCCAGGCAGGTATCATTTCCAACCTGCTTGCAAATATGGGTATAAATAACGTTATCACTTATGTGCCTTCTTTGTCCAGAGAACAGGCAGACTATTTCGTCAGGTCTGATAATCTGTTATATCCTGTGATCAGTGAGGGGAAGCTGTTACTCAAGCATCCCACAGAGGCGTATAATTCAAAATTCAAATCCAAGGTGAACTGGATACTCGAGTTCTCGAAAGGTCTTGAGTTCAGTTTCGGAGGCGAACATATCAAAGTCCCAAGGGACAACCGTCTGATAATATCATCACGTCCCAGCTGGTTACGTATTGACATGGACAGGCAGCTGTATGATCAGCTACCTATGATCCAGCAGAAGATCAATGGTGCCATCCTTGCGGGTTATCAGATAATCAAAGAGGAATATGATGATGGCAGTACGTATCATGAATATGTGGAACGAGCTGTGAATGTCATTGAGCGTCTCAGACAAGGCAATCCGGATATACAGATCCATGTGGAATTCACATCGATCCAGAACAAGGTCATACGGAAAATGATACTGAAGGACATTGTACGCAGAAATGTAAATTCCCTGGGTCTTGATACGGTGGAGGTTGCGAATGCGCTAAACGTCCTGGGGCATGAGGAACTCGCATATTCAGTGATCAATAAAGGTGAGAATGGTATCATTGCTCTTTATGAGGGGGCAGTTCGTTTGCTCCATGACCTCAAGCTCAACAGGGTACACGTACATTCCCTGGGATTTTTTATATGTGTGGCATCGAAGGATTGTCCGATCAGTGTGGAAGATCACAGGAGTGCACTGCTCTTTGCTTCAACAACAGCAGCGGCAAAGGCAACTATTGGTGATATTAATAGTTTTGATGATACGCTTGCAGGGCTGGATGTACCTGTATGGGATGTCGGGCACGGGGAACTTGAGAATCTTGGGAAATACCTTGTCAGGCGTGGTGTCTGTTCCATGGATGATTTTGATAATGGCTGTGTGAGCACTCCGGTTCACGATCTGATCGTTATCCCCACAAAAGTTGCCAGGGATCCTGTGGCTACGGTAGGTATCGGTGATGCTATATCTGCCTCGGCGTTCGTGGCCCTGCTTGCAAAGATAAAATGAGGGTCCTGTATGAAGGTGCTCTGTGGATATAATGTGAATATCGATGCGGTGCAGCGGATAGATACAGATGAACTTATGGGGATGCTTGCGCATCACGATGAGAAGGCAATACTTGAGAGCTTGCAGGCCCCCCCTGGTGTGATCGATTCAATGGAAGATCTCCTTGCGGGTCTCGTTCTCTGCATGAAGGATGGTTCAGGTGCGGAATGGTTCATTCAGAATAATGATGTGTTCCATGATCTGAGATCAAGGTTCTTTGAGAGGGCTTTGATACGAATGGGGGGTAACATGGGGATCATGGCCAATGTTCTTTCCCATATAGGTGCTTCTCTGGTGGTTCCCAATGCTGTGAATCCATCCAGGACGCAGATGGCTCTGTTCTCTGGAGGATCCATATTCGTTCCTGGATATGAGGGGCCGCATGAGGGATCATCCTTTATTGGTACTGTCGGGGACCGTGGCGGTGGGGATGAACCCATACATTTTGTATTCGATTTCAAGAAAGGGGACACGTTTTTATTCAATGGCTCACAGTTCACGGTCCCGCGGGAGAACCGCTTCATTGCGACCTATGACCGGGTAAATCCTGAACTTGGCATTGCTGAGGATTTTGAGACATACGCTCTTGAACATATCGGGGAGATGGATGGGGCACTGGTCTCAGGTTTCCACATGCTTCAGGAAAAATACCACGATGGTTCGGGATATTGTGGGAAACTTGACCGGGTACTGGAACAGTTACGGGAATGGAAACACCTGAACCCGGACCTGCTGATCCATGCGGAACTGGGGCATTTCTCTAACACGAAGATCGCTGAGGATGTGTTTTCCGGACTATCGGACAACGTGAACAGTATCGGGTTAAACGAGGATGAGTTGTCTGTACTTGCTGACAGGTATGATCGTGGTACGCCCGGTATCAGGCAGATGAATGCTATGGATATTGTCAGGGCAGCGATCGGATGTACTTCACGTTCGGATCTTGCCAAGATAATTGTGCATACAAGAGAGTTCATTGTGTCGGTATGCAGGGGCGATCGGTGGAGCCCGGCAGGTGAGGTCGAAGGTATGGAATTTGGTATTATGTGTGCGGGTGCATTCGCAGCGACAGGTAGATTGGAAAGCCGGGATAAGGTGGAGCAAATATCAATGTCCCTCAAGGAAAGTACTGCAGGAAGAGAACAGGTTAGGCAGGTGATCAAGTCTATCGGTGGCAGCAAGTATGGGAGGGGAGTTGCCGGGTATTTTGACGATCGTCTGGTGTGTATTGTCCCTACGCTGATCTGCGATGATCCAATATCCACTGTCGGGCTTGGGGATACGATGTCATCTGCCACGTTCTTGCGGCAGCTTGAGATATATCTCGGGACAGAAAATTGAGAATCCGAATCTCAAACAAAGATCAGGGCAGTGGTTCCAGACGAGGGATCACGTAAAGGGAGTTCGTGATTTCGTTGGTTATGACTTCTACGGGAAGGTTGTAGACCGTGTGGATGTTATCAGAGGTGATTACCTCGTCTGGTGTGCCATAGGACATCAGTTTCCCATCCCTGATCAGACAGATCTTGTCGCAGTAGTAGGCTGCCAGATTCAGGTCATGTACGACTGCAATGACGGTCATACCTTTTCTGGATTCATGTTTTACGAGATTGAGTATGTCGATCTGGTTGGTGATGTCCAGATGAGATGTCGGTTCATCCAGCAGGAGTATGTCCGGCTGCTGTGCAAGGGCTCTGGCGATGACCACACGCTGAAGTTCCCCCCCACTGAGTTGTGTGACCAGTCGCCCTTTCAGGAAGCTTGTATGCGTTTTCTCCATGGCATCTTCCACGATCTTAAGATCGTCAGGCGTCTCTGCACTTTTTATGTATGGGGTACGACCCATGAGTACGATATCCTCCACAGTGAACTCGAAATTGATGGAAAATACCTGTGAGACCACTGCGATGTGCTTTGCTATCTCCACGCTTTTCATATGGTGCACATTCTTCCCATTGATCAGTACTTCACCTGAGGTGGGCTTGAGCAGACGGTTGATGGTCTTGGCAAGTGTGGTCTTACCTGAGCCGTTTGGCCCGATGATGCCCAGAACCTCCCCCCTTTCGGCGGTCACATTGATGTTGGCCAGTACCTGGTGTTTGCCATAGCTGACACTGAGGTTACGGACTTCAAGCATTCAGGCTTTGCCTCCTCTTTCTCAGCAGGTAGATGAAGAACGGTGCACCGAAGAAGGCGGTGACCACACCTACCGGCAGGTCTATTGAGTCCAGTATGGTCCTGGCAATGGTGTCTGAAAAGACCAGAAAGATGGCTCCCATGAGTGTGGATGTAGGGAGTAATATGCGGTGGTCCGGACCAACGATGATACGCATAATATGGGGAATGATGAGACCCACAAATCCAATGATACCGCTGACCGAGACCGCTGCGGCGGTGACCAGGGATGAGAATATCAGTACCCATTGTTTTACCCTCTCGATGTCCACGCCCATACTTTGTGCCTGCTCTTCTCCGAGCAGCATCACATTCAAGTTCCATGACTGGCGGTACAGCATGAGTACACCGATAAGGATCATTACAAAGGTGATCTTGACCTTGGCCCAGCTTGCGGTCCAGAGTCCTCCCATCATCCAGTAAATGATCTGGTGGGGTGACTGGGAGAGAAATACGATGAACGACGTTATGGCCGATAGGAAGAATCCCACCGCGATACCCGCCAGCAGGAGGGTCTCGGTCGGCACTCTCTCCCCCATGCGGGATATATTGTAGACCACGTAAATGGAGGCCGCGGCCAGTATGAAGGATATGAGCTGAACCGGCATCATAAATGTAAAAGCGAGAGCTGCACCCAGGGCAGCACCCGACGACATCCCGATGATGTAGGGGTCAGCCATGGGGTTCTTGAGCAGGCCCTGCATGGCAGCACCGGCTGTGGCCAGTCCGGCACCAACCAGTGCACCAAGCAACACCCGGGGTAGCCGTATGTCCAGTATGATAGTACTGGCACTATCGCTCCAGATCTTATCAATGGATATCTGACCATCGATCATCAGTTTTTCAATTATGGCATTCAGGATGATCTTACCGGTATCCACAGGAGAAATGTCACTGCTCCCGATGGCTGTGTTTGTAACTATCACGACGATCAGCAGCAGTACGAGTATTAAGATAGTGGATTTTCCGTGTCGTTCCATGATATGCTCCCTGATATGTCACTTGATTATCTTCGTATCCCCAGGTATCCGATCAATAATGTGATCGTTGTGAGCAGCATCCCGAATCCCGGCATGCTGGTTGTTGTATCATCGCTCTCGTCCTCGGTCCCTTCAGCCGCTAACTGATTCTCTGTGGTGACAGGTTCGATGTAACCGTACAGTTCCTCAAGTCCCTGTGTGATGCGGGGTCCAGAGATCTCGATGGTGCTCGGATTGGCAATTGCATAGACCCGGTTATTCTTTACGGCATCTGTCTGGGCCAGAACCTCGTTATTGTTGATCGATTCCATGATGGTATATGAACGATTTCCCATACTGGAACAGATGATGATCTGGGGGTTGCTGGCAATTGTGTCTTCCAGACTGATAACAGGCCATCCATGGACATCCACGATATTCGCACCGCCTGCCATATGGATCAGGTCACTGGGGTAAGTGTCCGATCCTGCTCCATACATGGGTTCGTCCCAGACGATGTAGAGCACACTGGGGCGAACCTCATCTGGCAGGTCATCGGTCATCTGTGTGATATTACCCATTCGTTGTTGCATATCAGCGGTGATTGCCAGAGCATTTTCCTCGTTGTCGGTGATCCGTCCGACCATCTCGATGTTTTCCATGATGTCATCAATGGTGTAGGCATTCAGTACCACTACGGTGAGCCCGAGATCCTTCATCATGTTCACTGCATCTTCACCATTGCCTTCTTCAGCAAGCACAAGGTCAGGCTCAAGGTCCACGATGGATTCGTAATTAAGGCTCGTGTAACCTCCTATCTTTGTGAGGTTCTCAACTTCCGGAGGGTAATCGTCGTGCATCGTACCGCCCACAACATCGTCACCGGCACCCACGGTGAACAGTAATTCGGTGTTGCTCTTCATGGTGGAGACGATCCGCTGGGGTTTCTCATCGATGGTCACGGTGAAGTTTAAGTTGTCCGTTATGGTCATTGGGTATTCGACTGGTTCCGGTACTATGGCAGATGCATTGCCTGTCAATGCCACCAAAAGAACAAACAGCATAAGGTAATATCTTGCGAACATGTTTTTCTTTTCCGTTCATTTTTATAGATTTCATTATCAAACAAGTCTGCATTATAAAAAGCTTATGTTCTGGGTTATGTTTATTATCTGTGGTGATAATTGTCCTGTATTGCTGTATATGATATGTCCATTTGTATATTGTTCTGGTTACTACATATTGCTGTGATTATTATCATTATACGTGTGATAATGGCGGAGCCTTCTGCTTGTATGTGACCTCAATGGGTAACGTATAGAACCCAAAAACGTGGATTTATATATCGTGAGTTCCTGTTTTGTATCTACACATAATTTCTAACTACAATGTACAGTGTAAAAATGAAATAGGTGGTAATATGATGAACGATCCAAAAAACATATTCAGTAACTCCAAAGCTACCTCCCCGGTCATCGGGATTATGCTGATGGTCGTCGTGACCGTGATACTGGCGGCAGCTGTGAGTTCGTATAGTAGTGGAATGATGAAGAGCACCGAGGTTGCACCAACGGCAATGTTTGATGTGAAGGTTGTCAAAGATCTGGAAGAAGTTATGGGAGATTATACCTATATAAAATCATTTATTGTCATTAAAGAGGTAACGGGTGATAGTATACCTACTAAAGATCTGAAGATCGTGACCGTGAACCCGAACACGGATTGCAATTTCACAACAATGGAGATCCTTCCAGGGGTCGAGAATGCAGATTTCAACAATGGTTGGAGTGACAAGAATGGGATAGTGCCCTTCGATAATAATCCTGTAAATGGCTACTTTGGTGACTCTACCGATGAAGGTTCTCTGTCCAAGAACTTTGGAAACTATACCTTAAGACCGGGTGTTTCCATGGTAGCTGATCAATATAGTAACTATGTAGGTGGTACCTGGAACCCTGATACTGGAGAATATGAGAATGGGGCCACCGGCATGCAGGCAATGTTTGCTGATTGGAGCAGTATCGATGAAGGTGACTTTGTGACTGTGAAGATCGTCCACATTCCAAGCCAGAAGGTTATTTTCCAGCAGAACGTAGAGGTGATGTAAATGAGCATTAAACTTCCATTTTCCAAAAATGAAAATGCGGTGACACCAGTGCTTGGTGTCATGCTGATGATCGTTGTGACTGTGATATTGGCAGGAGCCGTGAGTTCGTTTTCAGGGAGTATCGATACCAAGGATGTTGCACCACAACTGACTATGAGTGTAGAGGCAAAGTTCAGTGATTCTCATATCACTCTCAATCACCTTGGTGGCGATACATTGGCCAAAGGCAATACAAGGATAGAAATTGCAGCAGGTAATCCGACAATATCCGGTTATGTGAACATGGATAATGTCACCTTTGCACCAGAATCCATGTATCTTAGGCCAGGGGATTCAGCGACCATTGAGTTCATCCAGCTTTACTCCTATGGCACAAGGGCCTATTTTGTGGGAGATGAGATCAAACAATCTGTCAACATGGGGACACCATTCAGGATTACGTTGATCGATAAGGTGACTGGACAGACAGTGTACTCAAAACAGCTTTTGATGAACCCCTGATAGGGGTCCATCTCATTTTTAGTTCCTTCTACTTACTTTTTTGTACATCTTATTAATTAAATGGAGTATGACCCGATGCGGAGAACTCATTTCAAGGATGATAGAGCCACATCTCCTGTCATCGGTGTCATGCTGATGCTAACTGTGACCGTGATACTGGCAGCAGCTGTGGGTTCACACACCAGCGGGATGTTGACGTCAACATCTCCGGCACCAATGGCCACGTTTGAGATACACATAGCCAGAGATGTACCCATCCAGGTGGACGGTCAGAACACTACGATGTCGTATCTGTCCATCAAAGAGGTGACGGGAGATTCTATTCCTACGACGGATCTGCGTATCATAACCAACAATCCACAGGCAAGAGGCAATGTGACCATCATGGAGATCAGTCCGGGTGTGGAGAATACCTACTATAGATCATCCTATCCTTCTCATCTGGCGGAGAATTTCGGGTACCGGGGAGGCGTGTCCCCTTACTGGAATAACCGTGAAGGTGAGTTGTTCGGATCTGGTTCGTTTGATTCAAGGGTAAGGAACTTTGGTAATTATACCTTGCGATCAGGGGTATGCATGGTAGCTGATGAATATGAGGAATATACAGGTGGCATATGGGATCCCGTTGAAGGGAAGTATGCTATGGCAATAGGTCTTCCTACGACAGCCACTGGAATGCAGGCATGTTTTGCGGATTGGGATAGTGTTTCAACAGGTGATTTCGTGAATGTAAGGATCATACATATTCCCAGCCGGACAATGTTGTTCCGCTCGGATGTCGAAGTGATGTGATATTGAGACTGGATAGAGCAATGGGTAGTTAGGTTTTTATGTAAAACGGCATTTAAAAGTGGCAGGACCATATAATATATTTATTAATCGATCACCGGTTTTGAACATGACCAGAATCATAGATATTATCAAACAACGGATATCAGCACACATTCCTACCAGGGAACAGAAACCATTGTTTGCATACGATCCATCTAATGATGGAGAGCTTGTATCATTCACACCTCCCGAGGGTTTGGAGGAGGTTGAGCGGTACTGGGTGGATGAGCCATATTCGTTCATTTCCATATTGTTCGATAGGTTGGAAATAGAAACGTTCTACTATGTAATAGAACCCAGACTCAATAAGTTCGAAAAGATACTGCTCGAAGACACGCAGCTGATCCTGCAGGATGTGCTTACCCTGAAAGGAGTTGAGGACCTTGATACAATGGATCGGAGCAGTGTTCTGAGAGAGAAGACCGAAGAGGTTCTCTCAGAGTATAGTGGGGTAGATGCTCGTTCCTTTGAGAAGATATTCTACTATATCAAAAGGGATTTTGTTGAGTATGGTGAGATATCCCCCATGATGCGAGATACCTATGTTGAGGATATCTGGTGTAATGGTGAGAACATACCGATATATGTATATCACACAGCACACGGCGATATCGCCAGTGATATCATGTTTCAGGCAAGTGATGTACTTGATTCTTTCGTTCTCCGCATTGCGCAGCAAAGTGGACGTAATCTATCCAAATCAAGTCCCATCCTGGATACTGTCATGCGCGAAGGTTCACGTATTAACATCACCTTCGGGAAGGAGATAAGTCCCAAAGGAACATCATTCAGCATACGACGTCAGAAGAACACCCCATTCACTCCGATCGATCTGGTTGCATGGAATACCTTCTCGTCCGAAATGATGGCATATTTCTGGCTCTGTGTGGAGAATCGGAAGAACATCCTCTTCTGTGGTGGCACAGCATCCGGTAAAACCTCGTCCCTGAATGCAATTGGCATGTTCATCCCGCTCAACATCAGGATCGTGACCCTGGAGGACACGCGCGAGATCCGTCTCCCTCACAAGAACTGGATCCCCACTGTCACACGGGATTCGGTATCTGTGGGAGAGGTAGGAAAAGTGGATCTTGAAGATCTGCTTCGCACTTCCCTGAGACAGCGTCCGGAATATCTTATTGTGGGTGAGGTAAGGGGCAGGGAATCACAGATCCTCTTCCAGGCAATGAATGCCGGACACTCTACCTGTTCCACATTCCACGCGGGTTCAGCTACCGAGGTCATAAACAGGTTCACCCATCCTCCCATCAATGTCCCTCCTGCAATGTTCTCGGCGCTTGACGTCATATCCATCCAAACGAATGCCTATGATCTCGGCGTTGAGAAGCGGCGTGCCTATATGATATCTGAGATCGTGGGGGTCAAACAGGGTGTCGAGATCAAGGATGTTTTCGAATGGGTCCCTACCAATGATACCTTTATTTATCATGGGTCAGGTGTCCTCTCGGACATAATGAATCGAAGGGGCTGGAACCCGGACGAACTTGAGCACGATCTGAAGTGCAGGAGTACGTTCCTGAAAACAATGTTAGATAAGGGAATACGGGATTATGATAGTGTTGCCAGGTGGATCAATATGTATCATAAGGATCCGGAGACTACATTATCAGCCTTGATATCCGGTATGCCGGAAGGGATGGTTTGACGTGGATGGTCTAGTAGTTCAACGATTTGGTTCATTTGGCAGATATGCGAGGTCCCGTCCTGAAAAGTTTGCTTCATTACGTGATAGTCTCATATCTGCAAGGATGGATATTCATTATTCCGCGTATGTAAGGGATGCCATCCTGACAGGGCTAGCCACGACCATCTCAGCGTTCATACTTCTACTTCTGATCCCGTCAGTCCCAGTTCTATCCTTTCTGAATATTCTCAAGTTCTTCGAGAACACCCCTTTCCATCTTATTATGTACCCACTGGTTCCCCTGTTGCTCGGATATGTGGTGTACAACATCTACATATTATATCCCCGGTTCATAGCAAACTCCAGAAAGACAAAGATCGATGTGGTACTACCCCATACGGCTTCTTTCTGCTATGGTATGAGTAAGGGTGGTATCCCTCCACTATCGATCTTCAAGGAAATATCAAAGAATCCTCACATATATGGTGAGGCATCAAAGGAATTCCTCTATATTGTGAAGGATGTGGAACTTCTTGGCAAGGATCTCATATCCGCAATGAAACATGTTGCGAGGACAACTCCTTCGGAGACATTCAGGGAGTTCCTGGAGAACCTTGTTCCGATGGTCGAAAGTGGTAGCAATATTCATCAGTACTTCTCGGTGAAGATGAACCAATATTTCGAGAAATCGATGAAGGCACAGGACATGTTCATCAAGACCCTCGAGATCATCTGTGAAGTATATGTCGTCGCCTTTGTCGCTGTGCCTATATTCCTTCTTGTCACACTGGTGACCATCGGACTTATTGGCATGCCACAAGCACCATATATATTCCAATCTCTATTCATTGGACTTCCCGCAGGTTCAATTGCACTGATCATAATTATAGATATGATCTCACCAAAAGAAGATCTGGGGATGAGGTATGTGGAAAAGGTAATACTCAGACGCTCCTCCACTATAGGCGATGAGTATCTGGATGATGCCGAATATGACCTCAGAAAGGGTGAGTTCAAACAGAAAAAATTGAGGGGGAAAATCGTAAATCTTCTAAAGAACCCACTGGCACCTATCCACAGGGAACCGTTACGTGCATTGATTTTTGGTGTACCCCTGATGTTCATACCCTTTGTCCTGTTAGATCAGGGCTTTGATAAGCAATTGATGGTGTCCGCAATACTCCTGCTGGCTCCTGTCTCACTTGCATTCGAGTATAAGATGAGGAAATTAGCACGTCTGGACCGATCCATCCCTGATTTCCTAAGGCGACTTGCAGAGATCAATGAGGTCGGTCTCACCCTGCAGCGCGCCATCGGTATGCTCCTGAAGTCAGACATCGGTCGTCTGTCAGGAGAGGTTAAGAGGGTCTGGCTGGATCTGGAATGGGGTGGTGAAATGAAGGACGTGCTGACACGTTTTGAGAACCGGATAGGGACTCCATCGTTGCGACGCGCGGTGACACTGATTGTAAAGGCAAGTGAGGTCAGCGATGATACAAGGGATGTGTTGTTGATAGCAGCTGAGGATGCCGAAAACATGCTATCGCTAAGAAAGCAGCGATTTGAGACAGGGTTTGTTTATATGTCAACAGTCTACATTGCATTCCTTACTTTTATCTATGTATGCTATTCGTTCTCGGTGCAATTCTTGCCATCAATGTCACAACTTGGCACAGAATCATTGACGAACGTCGTACAGATCAACTCCACCATGTTTGCCACATGTGGGATTCTCGGACTATTTTCGGGAATTATCACAGGACAGATGGCAGAGGGTCGGCTCCTGTTCGGGCTCAAGCATGCAGTGGTGTTCTTGTTAGTAACATACCTGTCATTTACGATGTTTATGCA
>JAIOTO010000123.1 GCA_021106765.1 Methanosarcinaceae archaeon | reverse complement strand
ATTCTTATGGCGATCGTGAATCATCGAAAAGCAAAGAAATTGGAAAGAGGTGAATAATATGGTAGAAGAGTCCTTATTTGCCATATTCATGGATGGTATTTTCATTAAGAACTTTCTGATCATACAGTTCCTTGGATTGTGTTCGTTCGTAGGTGTTACCAAGGACACTAAAAGTGCAGCAGGGATGTCCGGTGCAGTGATCTTTGTGATGATCCTGGCTGCTACAGTATCATATATATTATACACATACATACTTGTGCCACTGGATCTACAGTTCCTGCGTCTGATCAGCTTCATTGTTGTTATCGCAGCGCTGGTGCAATTGGTAGAGTTCGTTGTCAGGAAGAATGTTCCTGCTCTGTATCGTTCACTGGGTATCTATCTGCCCCTGATCACTACGAACTGTGCGGTGTTGGGTGTTGTGTTGCTCAATGTGATGAATGAGTATTCCTTCATGCAGAGTATTGTATTCAGTGTTTCAGCAGGTATTGGTTATACCATCGTGATGATTATGATGTCCAGTATACGTGAACGCACGACACTGGTAAACGTCCCCTCTGCGGTGAGAGGTCTTCCACAGGCATTCCTGATCGCAACGATGCTGTCCATGGCATTTGTTAATTACTTCAAGGTGATACCAATATGACCCTTTCCACATTATTGATCCAATCGATGGCAATCCTTGGAGGTCTTGGACTTGCTATCGGTATAATGTTGATCGCAGCATCCAGGAAATTCAAGGTGGAGACGAATCCCCTTGTGGAGGAGGTAGTGGAGGTCCTGCCGGGTGTGAACTGTGGGGCATGTGGTTTCGCAGGATGTGCTGATTTTGCCGAGCGCGTTGTTGATGATAACGCAGCCCTTGACGGATGCCCTGTAGGTGGCTTTGATGTGGCAAAGGAGATCGGAGGTCTCCTGGGTAAGGACGTTTCGGAAGGCGAGGAGATGTATCCATACATCCGATGCAATGGTGGTGTGAACTGTATCGATCGTTTTGACTATAACGGTATTGAGGATTGCACTGCGGTGATCATGCTCTCAGATGGCGAGAAAGGATGTAACTATGGTTGCATGGGTAGAGGTACCTGTGTCCGTGCATGTCCATTCGGTGCGATCACAATTGGGGAGGACCGATTACCCCGTGTGAACAAGAACTTATGTACGAGCTGTGGCCTGTGTATCGAGTCATGCCCCAATGATATCCTGACAATGGCAAAGGAAACAGAGAAGATCCACGTACGCTGTTTATCACATGACAAAGGGAAACAGGTCAAGGCGGTCTGTGGATTTGGATGTATTGGTTGCAAACTCTGTGAGAAGGCATGTGAAGATGATGCTATCAAGGTGACAAAATTCCTGGCGGAGATAGATCAGGAGAAATGCACTGCATGTGGAAAATGTATTGAGAAATGTCCACAGAACTGCATTGAAATACGGTGAAGGTGTATAATATGACTTACAAAACATCCCTCAAATTGAATGAGAACATTGTGGCAGTCCTGTGTTATATAGGTGTATGGATGACCGGTATACTGTTTCTGCTTATAGAGCCGGACAATAAGTTTGTCAGGTTCCACGCATTGCAGTCGATCATAGTCTTCTTGCCTCTTTCTATAATCGTATTCATGTTAGGCTGGATCCCGTATTATGGATGGCTACTCGCGGACCTGGCTGGTTTTTTCGCGGTTTTTGTCCAGCTTGTGCTGATCATTATGGCATGGCGTGGATCAAAGTTCAAGCTTCCCATAATTGGAAAGAAAGCCTATGATTATATCTATAAATGACCTGTTAGGTTGTGTGTCCAATGGATGTTGTGTTATTGCAACATCTTCTTAAGAGAAGGGTCCACGATGAAAGAAGAGATATGGATTGAAAAGTACAGGCCATTTAAGCTTGATGATGTGGTGGGACAGAGCGAGTCCATCGAGAGGTTGAAGTCCTACGTAAAGACCGGAAACCTGCCACACCTGTTGTTCTCAGGTCCGCCAGGCGTGGGCAAGACAGCAACAGCAGTTTCCATAGCCCGTGAGCTATATGGAGAGGGGTGGCGCGAGAACTTTACCGAGCTTAATGCATCCGATGAACGTGGTATCGATGTCGTGAGGACAAAGATAAAGAGCTTTGCCAAGACATCTCCTCTTGGAGATGCAGATTTCAAGATCATATTCCTCGATGAAGCGGATGCACTCACATCCGATGCCCAGGCAGCCCTCAGAAGGACGATGGAGCGATACACGAACAACTGCAGGTTCATTCTTTCCTGTAATTATTCCTCGAAGATCATCGAACCCATACAGTCCAGATGTGCAGTGTACCGATTCCGTCCCCTCTCAGATGCAGCAGTAGAACAGCGCTGCCGGTATGTTGCAGAGAAAGAAGGGCTGCAGATCGCTGATGATGGATTCGAAGCAATCAAATATGTGGCACAGGGTGATATGAGAAAAGCTATAAATGCTCTACAGGCAGCTTCTATGTTCGAGACTACGGTCCACAGGGATAATATCTATAAGATCACAGCAACTGCTCATCCTGAAGATATTCTTGAAATACTCAAAACAGCACTGGAGGGCAAGTTCATGCCCGCACGCAAGAAACTCGATGTTCTGATGACACAGCAGGGATTGTCAGGAGAGGATGTGGTAGGTCAGATATATCGTGCAGCCTTTGATCTGGACATACTGCCAAAACAAATGGTCGATCTGATGGATGTTATTGGAGAGATCGATTTCAGGCTTACGGAAGGTGCGGATGAGAGGATCCAGCTGGATGCTTTACTTGCACACTTTGCTCTTTCTGGAGAGGAATGATCAGACAATGCCATTCGAAGAACAGTTGATCGAGCTCTTATCATCGGTCCCTCCCTGGCTTGCTACTATTGTATTTAGTACTTTACCGGTATCTGAATTGCGAGGTGCGATCCCTATCGCCATAGGGGTGTATGGTCTATCCCCCATTGAGGCATATATGCTGGCAGTAATGGGTAATCTGTTGCCTGTGATCCCTTTACTTCTCTTTCTGGGACCTGTGTCAGATTATCTGCGTCGTTTTCGGTTGGGTGACATTTTTTTCACATGGCTTTTCACGAGGACCCATAGAAGGCACACTGAACACTTTGAAAAATATGGGACATTAGCACTGGCCCTGTTCGTTGCCATACCTCTTCCGATAACAGGTGCCTGGACAGGTTGTGCTGCTGCCTTTGTTTTTGGGATCAAGTTCAAGCATTCATTGATCGCCATCACAGCAGGAGTGTTGACAGCTGGTTTGATCGTCACTATGCTCACAATTGCGGGTGTAAGTATTATGGAATTGATGGTCTGAGCCTGTTCTTATTCGCCTTTTGATATCATCATATCAAAAGCCAGTTCTATGTCTTCGGCCCTTATCGTCTTTCGGCCAGCATGGTTTGCAAGTCTGACAGCTTCCTTTGCGATCTTATGTCCATGCTGTTCGAGGATCTCGGCAAGTGCAACACCGGCAGATTCACTCACGCGTTTAGCCCCTGCTTCTCTGATCACACGTTCAACGGGTGCAAATGGTATGATTGACATCTTATATCACCTATGTTCATTCTGGATTACTATACAATATTTTTACGATCTCTACTAGGTTCGTAGTGTAATAAATAGGTTTGCTCTCCCCCATTTGATACATATGATATGTTAGATGATGGATATTGACCAGATATCATATCCTTATGGAGAATGTATTTATTCCACCAATTGATTAATAGTAATGCAACAACCTGTCTCACAACAATGGAGGGTTTCCATGAAACGCAATATTGCGCCTCATATCGATGAGCTAACAAAGGCGCTCGAAAATATTGATCGATCAGAGATCGAAAATGAGTTATATAAATTACTGGAATTTCGTGTACCGATAGATGAAGCAAAGAGATCCATCATACGCAAGTTCGGATCCAGATCGGCCAGTGTAAAAAAGATAGAAGATATTTCGATCGGGGATCAGGGATTTGAGACTACAGTGCGCATCATAGAGGTCCGTGAACGAGTTGTGCGGGTACGCAATAGAGACGCTACGATATTCTCCGGGATCCTGGCAGATGGAACCGGTTTATGTTATTTTAACTCGTGGCACGACTTCTCATTGAACGAGAACGATGTTGTATGTATAAAGAACATCTCAGTGAAGAACTGGAATGGCAGAATGGAGATCAATTTGGGTGATCGCTCAAAGGTCATCAAACTTTCTGACGATATACTGCCTTCGATTAACGAATTGTCCAGGGCAACTTCCAAAAAGTTGATAGATATAGACCATTCGGATGTGTTTGTGAGTTCTTTGTGCATCGTGGTCGAACTTTATCACAGGAATATAGATACACGGGACGGGGAGATCATGATCACTGAAGGTGTTCTGGCAGACGATACCGGAAAACTACCCTTTGTTGCATGGATCCCATTGGAAAATATTGACATTGGTACGGTTGTGGATATTAAAGGCGCATCTGTTCGGATGTTCAGAGGCGTACCCTCGATATATTTCAATAAGAATACTGATGTATCTATTGTGGGCGGTTCCGATCCCCTTCCTTTCACACTGGAATCTGTTAGCGCTCCGCCTGTACCAATTCCTATTGAAAATATGTTGCATAAAGAAGGGATGTTCGATGTCGCACTTCGGGGGAATATAATTTCTGTGCGTCCGGGATCCGGTATTGTTACGAGATGTCCTATCTGTAACCGCGTTATCATGAAGGGTACATGCCGTGCGCATGGTTCTGTGGAGGGCATTCAGGATATGCGTATCAAAATGGTAGTTGATGATGGGACCGGTTCAATAATGGTCATGCTGGATAGGGATCTATCGGAGATCGTCTATGGTAAGACTATGTTGGAGGTAAAAGGATCACAGGGGCGTTCGATATCGCAGGATGTTGTTTATGAGAACATGAAACAGGTGCTTATCGGTAAATATATCGGGGCCAGGGGAAATACGTCCAGTACGGAGTTCGGAGTTTCTATTGTTGCGAGTTCCGTCTGGGATCCGGAAGATGATCTTGCGGGTCGTGTAAATACACTTTTTGAAAGATTGACTGAGACAGGGATGTGATCATAGTGGTCGAACGTGAAGTTGCATACAGGATATTTGCGAAGGAGTTCAATGCTTCGAAATTCAATATGCGTTCCGATGAGGAGGGTAGTAGCAAGCAGGATGTGCATACTCCTAATTATCTTGTGACTCCTGCGGGGGCTAAATTGAACCGGCTGTTCGTGGTGGGGGTTGTGACTGAAGTGGATAATGTAGGGACTGATAAGGATATGTGGAAAGCAAGGGTAGTGGACCCTTCCGGTGCGTTCACTGTGTATGCCGGACAATACCAGCCGGAGGCTGCAATATTCTTATCCACTGTAGAACTTCCGTCCTACATTGCGATAGTTGGAAAGGTGCGCATGTATGAGCCGGATGATGGTTCTGTCTTTGTTTCGATCAGGCCTGAGGAGATCAACACTGTGGATGCACTTGTGCGCAATCGCTGGGTTGTGGACACTGCGGAAATGACGCTTGATAGGGTTGAAGTGTTTTCAAAAGTTGTTGCTGAATGCGAGTCTTCGTCAGAGGTCACAGATCATATGAGATCACATGGCATGTCTGTATCGCTTGCAGAGGGAATCTCCTTGGCGATGGAATATTATCACACGGATGAAGCATATTTGGGAAATATCAGAAAGGTCGTGAAAGATTGCCTGCAATCCCTGGAAAATAGCCAGTATGATGATGGAGTTGGTGCCGAAGAAGATATCGAAGATCGTATCCTTGGTCTGCTAGTGGATATGAATTCTGGAAAAGGAGTGGACTACGCGGAGTTGATCAAGGCAGCCAGTGCCCGGGAGATCTATGAAGATGCTGTGGATGTAGCGGTCAGGTCCTTACTCGCAAAGGGGCACTGCTACGAGCCAAAAATTGGTATTCTCAAACCTGTCCAATGACAGAGATTGAGAATATTTGTATTATTCAAAATCGATGCTGATGCTGCCAGACTTCTTTGCAAGTGTTGATGATATGAATCCTGCTTCGATGTTACATACGTGAAGCACTCCACTTGGAACTATGCATGTGGCACAGCATCTGGCCTTCTGTGCGTTGTTCATCACATAATTTTCTTTGATGTCGAATATTTCCATCTTTGGAACTTCCATGCTTGATATTTTCTTTACTTTTTCACAATCGGTGTCGATGGAGATCTGTATGTTATTTCCATCCATTTCTCCATGTATCTCATTTGTGAATCCACATATTCTTGAGTTTACAGTTAAATTTGTCATGAGTTCATCTCTTTGTGTTTTTGTGTCTTGATAAGTGAATAGATATATTTGGATGTTTGAATTTGTAGTAATCGTATATAACAGTTTTGTATAAACCACACAAAACCACAAGTTCGACATGTACGTGAGTATGGATGTTTTGTATGTTGTAACTAAATAATATTTGCATTGTGTTCTGGTTGACATGTGTCTCGTGGGGAGATAATTCGATATTCTTAAATATGCTGAGAAAATAGTCATAGTAGCAGCAGTACGGATATTGGTTGTTCATAATTCAGATCGTCGAGGGATAATTGTGGAACATGAAGACATTATTGAAATGGTAACAAAAAGGCTCAAGGACATAAAGGGTGTCGGGAAGATTATGGTTTTCAATGATGAAGACCGGGAAAAGATATCTGCATTGGAGACAAAAGCAGACAGTATGACATTGATGGGACTTGGTATAGGGGATAATAAAGGCGTAAAAGAGGTAATGAAATGTGATATTGCAATGTCGTTCCAGACTACGATGGAGTATGTGTGGCCTCCCTGTCCCAATATTATTCTTACGTATGAAGGAAAGGTTGTGGGCGAGGACATGGATGATACTGAGAAGTTGAAGGAACTTGACCAGAGCGGTGATGCTCTTGTGATCGGCAATATTGCACTTTACGATAAATCCATACTCATGTCCAAGAAATCTAAATCGAAACCTCTGGTAGTCGTTCTTCCTCACAAACCGTGTTCGGAGGTAGAGGAACTCTCACATGTGTCTCGTGCTATACTGGCTTCACCATCCCCTCCAACGGATGAGTATGTCAAAGAAAGAATGGGTTTGGATAATGAACACGGTACTGGTACCTTTTTGCTTGGTTTCGATATTGAAACTGATGTGGACTGATGGAGGATCCATCGTACAATGGAATTCATTTTTAAATGTGCGGTTTTGGAACACAGATACAAAACCCTTATATAATTTGGAGTATCTGTTTCATTAGCTTTATTTACAAATATAGAACTATATTCTTTATAACTCGAGGTGAAAATCAATGTATGGTATTGCACTGGATCTAGGGACAAGCGGTTTTAGGGCACAGTTGATCAATCTTGATACAAAAGAGGTCTTAAAGACCGCAATTACCATGAGGCATCCGCTTCCTGGGGGAAATGTTATGGACCATTTGGATTTTGCTATCCAGGTGGGAGAGGATGTTGCACATGAGATCATACTGGATACAGTAAAAGAGATCATAGGCCGGTTCGGGGTAGATCCCGGACAGGTTCAGCGTCTGGCAGTGTGTGGCAACCCTATACAGCTCTCATTGTTCCAGAATATAGAGATCAGGGATCTTGCCTATGCTGGTGAGAACAAGCAGAAGCGGCTTGGTGTTCATGATGTGGCCAGGGATGCCCGCGTATTTCCTGCAAATGAACTCTTTAAGGATATTGTGGATATGCCAAACTGTGAGGTTATCGTCCCTCCAGCGATCAAACATGAGATCGGCGCAGATGCTCTTGCGATGATGCTAATGACCGATTTTTTGGATCAGGACGTTCCTTCTATTGTCACGGATTATGGCACCAATGCAGAAATGGCACTTAAGATCGGTAACAAGATCGTCACGGCAAGTGCTGCCGCAGGTCCTGCTATAGAAGGGCAGGGTATTAGTTGTGGTATGCTTGCCAGTCCTGGTGCAATATCGGATGTGAATGTCGAGGGAGATTATTGGAGGATAACTGTCCTTGATGATAATATGGATCCGTGTGATGCTTATCTGATCGATCCGGTCACTGGTGAGATCAAGGAAAAGGAATGTGATAATGTTGTTAAGGGGGTCACCGGTACCGGAGTGATATCTGCACTTTCGCTGGCGATCGAGACGGGATTGGTCGAGAAATTACCCCTATTGCCGAATGGTCGTTTGATCCTTGGCGAGGGTATAGAGCTTAACGAGACAGACATCGAGGAAGCCGGTAAGGCTATCGGAGCTATCAGGGCGGCACATCTGGCATTGATCGTTGAATCCAGTATCGAGTATGAAGACCTTGATAATATGTATATGTCCGGTGCGACCGGTGCTTACGTGGATGCGGATAAGGCACGTAAATTGGGATCCTGTCCGAATTTCGCAAAGAATATCGTCCAGTTTGGGAATACTTCAATAGCACTTGCGCGTGAACTTGTGTTCGATAGCGGAAAACTGGATGAGGTTATCGAGATCGCACACAAGATCAAGGCTGATCATTTGATGATGGCCACATCTCCTACATTTTCGAATTTTTATATGTGTGAACTCTCGTACTGGACCCAGGGCATGCCTATAGAGACCTATAATGAAATGCTTGGAATGTATGATCTTCCCACGTTGCCAGAAATATTCAAGAATCCTGTTATCGAAAAACGGGTGAGTAAGGATATAGATGATGTGGGGACCGAAGGCCTTGATATCGTGGAGGATCTTGAAATTATTATTGAGGAAGAAGCCATTGATTGTAGCCTGTGTCGAAAATGCGAGGATGCATGTCCTGAAGATGCACTGGTCATTGTAGAACGTGATGGTAAGCAGTATGCCAATTATGACAGTGAACGTTGCCTTGGGACCAGTTGTCACAGGTGCATAGTTGCTTGTCCGAACAGTGCGATCCACTATAAGAACATCGATATCAAACATTGAGATGTACGGTTGTTGATCGATCATTGTGGATGTTCGCTGCCCCAGCTCCAAGAGGCTGGGGCAACGGGCTGTATAGTTATAATATTTAAACGTTTCCGTTGATGTGATAATATTTTGTCATTGCTGACAGACTCTTAATGATCATGGAATTATAATTTTGTGTTGGACAATCTGCTATTGTCACATATGTATATCCAACCCTTTAAGCAATTTTTCTTGTTTTTATTCTCTATGATACGATTATATTCATCTAATAGGTTATTATGTGCTATTTTTGTTAATGTACCATTTGTACAGTTTTGCTATGCCAAACAAATATGGTTGATTCGATGCTATTTGTTACTCTAATTGGAGAGTTATGATCCCGCAACAGCCATTTTAGGATTATTTTGGACCCCAACAAGTATATATACTAGATTGAAGACAATTAGGTTGGCAACTTGTGATGGAGGTGTAGCTTACAACTAAATGATCAGATCTGACAATGTTCAACACCAAGAGAGATTCTTGGTTAGATATCATTGAATGGTTTGTTCATTGAGATTGTAAGTCCTATGATGGAGTCCGGATCTGGTGTTTGCCTGGGTATACCACAATGCTGTTTGCTTGTGGCATAAGGCATTCATCAATGATGAAGGATGACATTAATTTACATAATTGCTTGATATGGTTGGATCCATTGCGTACGGTACCTCCTCACGGGTGATGCACAAAATGCTGTACGGATCCACTTTCACTATAGCAAGTCACGATTTAGAAGTCTGCCGTGTATAGGTGTGGCTTTAAAGATCAAAAAGACAAAAAGGAGTTGTAAAAGAATGGTAGAACATTATTTCCCAGGTAGGAGCCCCCTTGAAGGTGTCCAGCTTGAGTTGTTCTCTGAGGACGATCTCAGAGCAATGCACTACGCCACCATGCAGGTTTTCCTCAATCCTGGTATCCAAGTATCTGATCAAGAAGCAAGGAACCTCTTCAGGGAAGCTGGTTGTGAAGTAGATGACAAGGCCCAGGTCGTAAAGATCCCTGAGTTCCTTGTAAACAGAGCACTGAGGGATGCACCATCAAGGTTCGTACTCTGCGGTAACGATAAGTCCAAAGATGTGGCACAGGAACATAAGGGTAAGGTCAACTGGACCTGCTTTGGTACTGGTGTCAAGATGTGCAACTACGAGTCACATGGCGTCTACAAGACCGTTGATTCCGTCGAGCAGGATGTTGCTGACACTGCAAAGGTATGTGACTGGGCAGAGAACATCGACTATTTCTCTCTCTCAGTATCTGCACGTGACTGGGCAGGCAAGGGTGCACAGGATGTCCACGAGACATTTACACCAATGACCAGCACGTCCAAGCACTTCCACCACATCGATCCTGTTGGTGAGGATGTTGAGTATTACTGGGACCTATGTAAAGCATTCTATGGTGGCGACGAAGAAGAGGCACGCAAGAGGCCAAGGGTTTCGATCCTTCTCTGCCCAACCAGCCCACTTGAACTCAGTGTCAACGCATGCCAGGTTATTATCAAAGGTGCACGCCTTGGTATCCCTGTGAACGTTCTGAGTATGGCTATGTCCGGTGGTTCCTCCCCTGTATTCCGTGCAGGCACACTGGTTACACACAATGCTGAGGTCCTTGCAGGTATCGTACTTGCTCAATTAACAGTACCAGGCGCAGCAGTATGGTATGGCAGCTCAACCACCACCTTCGATCTTAAAAGAGGTACGGCACCTGTAGGAGCACCTGAACTGGGTCTCATCAGCGCTGCTGTCGGTAAACTAGCACAGTACTATGGTCTGCCTTCCTTCGTAGCAGGGACCTAGTCTGATGCCAAGGTACCTGATGGACAGGCCGGTCACGAAAAGACAATGACCACTCTGTTACCAGCATTTTCTGGATGTAACACCCTTTACGGTGCAGGTATGCTTGAGCTCGGTATGACATTCTCAATGGAGCAGCTGATATTCGACAACGACATGATAAAAATGACAAAATCCGCAATGCGTGGAATCCCTGTGGACGATTTGACACTTGGTGTCGCATCTATCCAGAAGGTAGGAATTGGTAACAACTTCCTTGCACACAAGGAAACCAGGGACTACATCAACAGAGTATCCGATCCATCCCTTATTAACAGGGATATGTTCGGTGACTGGGAGAACGCAGGTTCCAAGGACATGGCAACCGTTGCACACGAGAAATTTGTCGATATCATGAAGAACCACGAACCTGACACGATCGATGCAGATCTGATCAAAGATATGCAGGCTGTAGTGGACAGAGCTGACGAAGACTTCAGGAAAACGTTGTAACTCAATAAGGAGATAATATAATGGCTTCACAGGATGAAATAAATGAGAAAGGTAGTGCTGCTGTACAAGAATTTGACAACGATGCAGTTGTTGCAGCATCACAGGAAGCGATAGACGCAGGTGTTGACCTCGTATCCTTTATTGAGAATGGTCTCACTGCTGGAATGAACATAATCGGTGATCAGTTCGATCAGGGTACCCTGTTCCTGCCACACGTCATTGCAGCGTCAGAGGCAATGAGCGCAGGTGTAGATCTTCTGACCCCTGAACTCGAGAAGGCAAATGCAGAAGTTGCATCCAAGGGCACTATTGCAATCGGCACTATTGAGGGTGATATCCACACTATCGGTAAGGATATCCTTGCAACGATGCTCAAGATCGCTGGTTTTAAGGTCATCGACCTTGGACGAGATGTACCAATTGCCGACTATGTTGAAGCAGCAAAGACGGCTGACATTGTAGCTTCATCAGCACTTATGACCACCACAATGGTCCTTCAGACACATGTCGAGGAGCAGCTCAAGGAAGCAGGCCTCCGCGACAAGGTGAAGACCATGGTCGGTGGCGCACCAACAACTCAGGACTGGGCTGACAAGATCGGCGCAGATCTCTATGGTGAGAATGCTGCTGACGCAATCGTCAAATGTACCT
>JAIOTO010000042.1 GCA_021106765.1 Methanosarcinaceae archaeon | reverse complement strand
CAAGGATCAATGCTGAACCAGCATAGATCGAGGTCTGTCCATCATACGAATCTTTATCGTCATCGATCAGCACCCTGCATAGCTGTCCGTCCGACATGAGACTTATGGTTTTACCATTCGCAATGTCTGTTGATGTGTTTACATTGTAACCTGCGAAATACTTCTGTGCCATGAAGCCAATGACCTGGTATGAACCCCAGGCACCATACTCGAAATCAGTCTCGATGGGTTCAGTGGTGTATTCCAGATCACCATCACCAATATTCCTGTCCGAATTACTATCCAGGTGGATGGTCATGCTCTCTGAGGTCATGCCAGATTCCAGATCATAGTAGAATCCAGAGTAGCTGCGACCGTCCCAGGTATAATCTCGGGACATGTCCTCATTTGCATCCCATATGCGGTTGCCTGAGTAGTATGTGTTCGAATGGACATCCCATGTCCATTCATTCTGAACAGTACCATTTATGTTCGACGCAACCGCTGTGACGTTATAGCTTCCCACCGATGCTGTAGTATTCGTGTAGGAGAAAACTGAGGACATCGTAGAATTGGGGTGCACAAGAGTTCCATTGATATACCAATTCACTGTGCAATCCTGATTCGTGGTGACATTGAACTCCTGCGAATCGCTAGCGATCATCTCAGGATCACTGGACGGATTATGATCTTTTATGCTCAGCGATTCGTTTGTGACATTCCATGTCCATTGATGTTGGCCCGTACCATTAGCATTGTACGCCATTACTGTCAGATTATATACTCCTGGTTGTGCTGAAGCATTGTAGTAGAATGCTGTTTGAGTGGATGTACTTGGTGAACCTATAGTAGTACCATTAAGCAACCAGGTAACATTGACGACCTGATTGATGCTTACAGTGAAAGTACTTGAATCACCTGTATTATTGGATGCCGTTGAACCAGATGGATCGACCGGTGTGATGACTGGATCAGATGTAGCGAGTACTGTCCATAACCACTCCTTTTGATCAGTCCCATTTGCATTATCTACAAATGCAGTAAGATTGTATGTTCCGAGTTGTGCTGAAGCATTGTAGTAGGATGCATTTTGAGTGGATGTACTTGGTGAACCTATAGTAGTACCATTAAGCAACCAGGTAACATTAGCAACCTGATTAACGGTTGCGGCGAATGTTTCTGATTGACCCACATAATTGGAATATGGTGAAGGAGGAGATAATAACGAGACCACCGGTTCAGGATAAATGACAGTCCATGTCCACACATGCTGATCCGTACCATTGGAATTATTCACAAATGCTGTGACATTATAGACACCTGCACTTGCTGTGCTGTTGGTATATGTATCATTGGTCTGGTTTAGTGATTTAGGTTGTATGCTGGAACCGTTCATGTACCATGTAATGTCACATGTCTCATTGACGGTGACATTAAATGACTGTGCAACTCCCACATAACTCAATGGGTCACTGGACGGACTGAACGAATCGACATTCGGAACGGCAAGAGCAACTCCATAGCTCAATCCCAGTACCATTAGTCCAATAAATAATAATCTGAAACCTTTTCTCATTATAATATCTCCATTAGAATATGATTCATACCTCTTCCAAAGAACCTATATGTAAATATCCTTTTCGATTAATTGTAAACGTGTTCCCATCTGTCCCCACAACAGCAATACCTTCATCCATCCCCACAACATTCCCCAAAACCGTAAGATCACATGTCTCGCGGACCTGCTCCAGCCGACCTGGCGACACCGTGAACAACAGCTCAAAATCCCCACCGGTGTACAGTGCTAGCTCAAGTAGCTCATCCCGGCTGCCTGCAATATCACGCACTTCATCGACGATGGGCAGGCGTTCCTCGTATATCATGAATCCAACATCACTGGCAGCCGCCAGATCATACAGAGACATGGCAAGCCCATCACTGGTATCTATGGCCGAGGTCACGGCACCGGTGGCGGCCAATCGCTGGCCCTCATGGGTGCGCGGCATTGGCTCAAGGAGCGAGCGCAAAAGAACGTCACTACCATCGAGATCGTTCTCAAGGGCCAGCAGGGCGGCACCTGCGGAACCGGTATTACCGGTCACACATAGCAGATCTCCGGGCCGTGCTCCGTTTCGCCTGAGAACACTATCCGTCCTCACTCGACCCAGTGCTGTGCCGGTAATGGTCAGTTCATCGTGCAGATCGGTATCTCCTCCGATGACCGAGGTGCCGCATGCAATTGCACAGTCAGACATGCCACGAGCAATATCCACGGCGTCCTGCACCTCCATGTCCGTAGTGAACCCAATTGCAGCAAGGAGACCCACGGGGCGTGCTCCCATGGATGCAATATCACTCAGGTTCACGGCAGCTGACATCCAGCCGATCTGCCAGGCAGACATTTGTTGTGGAAAATCCGTTTTCCTGTGGAGCATGTCCGTGGTCACAACGAGACAGTCCTGGTCCGAGATAGTAATGATGGCACAATCGTCATCACCGGCGCCTACCATGACATCCGTATCGTTGATCGCACCGAATATCGTAGAAAGGGTATGGATGAGCGAACGTTCATCAACATCTATGATAGAATGTGAAACGTTCATGATATTTCCTCAAAAACTGGATATGCAGACCTGCATATATATTATCATATATCATGAACATATAAAGTATGTTCTTAAGCTTCGATCTTATTCGAAGTTAACCTTCTCATTACCTCCTTCCTTTGTCCGGATCCATATATTGTCCACATATTGATGAGCACTCTCTGCGATCCCGAGCAGTTCTTCCCTGGTAAAGGGGACAATATCCCGCATACTAACCTTCATCGCGTGCTCCGGTATACCCTGCTGTATCACATACGATGCACCAGAAGTATTGACATCGTCCGCAATGGATCTGGCTATCGCCGCGACATCGTCCGCATCCCCGATAAAATCACGTATCGCCGTCGTCCGTAGCTCGTACTCTACCTCCCGATCAGTCAATAGAGCGATCGTCTGTTCCACCTTCCCGACCACGTCCTCAGGGAGCACATGCACAGCATCAGATTCTCCATACCCTATTGCCTTTCCATACATCTGTGGATCATCCAGCGGCGCTTTCACGTCGATGAAGAACTTATCTACAATCCCCCTGTCGACAAGATCCTCCACAACTTCAACATGCAGACCATTCGTGTGCATCCCCACCAGCAAACCATTCGCCTTTGCATAGGTCGCCAGCTGTTCCACAGCCTCGGCCTGGATGAGGGGTTCTCCGCCAGAGAACACCACATTGCTGACAAAGGGTTTCGAAGAGTTGATCATACTTTTTATCTCCGATACCTCACGGTGATCAGAACCACTCAGGATCTCATAGTTATGACAATAGGGACATCTGAATGGACATTCACGTAAAAAAATAACGACCGACACCCTGCCATGCCAGTCAACAGTAGATATGGGGATGGAATCCCCAAAATTCACCTGCATAGTTACATCACTGCCAATTATTTAATGTCATTTGATCAGATCATATCGGACGAACTGTAACGCATCCGGTCTTCAAGTTCCTGTTTCTTAGCAGCGTTCCAGCCACTCACGGACTGGATGTAACCTGTTACCCTGGATAACTGTTCGACATTGGAAGATCCACAGTTCTCACATTCACCCTTAAGTCCTGACATCATATGGAAATCATCCATACATACGGTCATGTCCTTGGTGAATGCAAAGTATCCGGTCTGGGTATTGCGGGCAATGTTCATGGCGAACTCCTTGAGCCCCTTCGCATCCGGAGATCCTTCACCCATCCAGATGTGCATGATATCCCCTCCATCTACAATAGGGAAGAACACGTTTTCGACCCTGATCCTATCAATGATGGAAACATCCGCACCGGGTGGTACATGGGTACCATTGGTATAATAGACCGGCAGGTCATGGGTTTCCTTGATCTGTTCAATTGCAGCTTTCGGATCACCTTTTAGTACAGCCATTGCCTTATCCCTGAACTCCTCATGCAGAAGATCGGACACTGCGAACCTCTGTACCGTAGATTCAGCAGGGGTGCGCGCAAGTGCGATCTCAATGCCATGTTTCTGGGACAGTTCGCGACCATATATTTCCATCTCGGTCATGGCACGTATCCCTAATTTGAATGCATCTCTTGATTCATGCATTTGGTATCCGGTATGGTGCTGCACCATCTCATTGATACCTAATACACCAATAGTGTACACCAATCCATCCATATCCACCGCGATCTCACCTTTCTCACCGGTCTCCGGATCCTTTGGATGCTGTGTCGCAAAGGGCATGCGACCTCCCTCGATGATAGGTTTCATCCACTGGAATTTGGTCAGGTGGACTTCCACCGCTTCGTTCATGAGATGTTTAAGCTGTCCAAATAGTTTCTGATCATCCCCATCCGCACGATATGCCGCACGCGGGCAATTCAGGGATACCACCTGCCAGGAACCCATGGAAAAATGTTTTCCATCCTTGAAATATGTCTTCTCCTCGAATTCATCATCGCTCTCGGGGTTGGCAGAGAACTGGTAAGCACAACACTGGTAACACGATATGCCTTCACCAGCACCACGGTATTCAGGCAGCTGGTTGTCGAAATAAGGTGTCCCGAACTTTGCAGTGAGCTCAAAGGTCATGGTGTAGAGTTCATCATATGTTGGAAGTTCCGGATGGGCTCGATTGAACATCTCGTTCTCCTCCATAAAATCCGGCTCGATGGAGACCTCTGGTTTCGGGAAATTGAATGGCTTGCCCCAATAATCACCCTGCAACATAACATTCATCAAAGCCTTGAATCCCAGCCGAACCTCACGTTCATAGTCACCATATACGCGAGTATCTGTTCCTTTAGTACCATTCCATACCTTACCCTTGTATACTACGGGCTTGTCTCTCCACAGCTTGGGGACGCCTGGGGACAGTTGTACCGATGAGAACACCAGCTGACCACCGCGGGCCACCATCATCTGGGTCATCTCGTAGACAAACATCTGCATGAGCTGCTCGATCTCATCGTATGACTTGTTTTCAAAGTAAGGGGCACAGAACGTCAGGAAATTGTAGAAACCCTGCCCGCCTGCAAAATTGGTCTGTGCACTACCCAATGCCTTGACCGCATGTAGCATCGCGACCTCAGCTTTAATGGCAGGCCCTGCCACACTGGCCTTAGTGCCCGATCCATCCGGCATCAGACCGTAATAGAAGAAATATCGCAGGTCCCAGTCCATGCAAAAACTCCGTGTCCCGAAATATTCGAGATCATGGATATGAAGATCACCATTGATATGAAGATCCGCCAGTTTGGGTGGCAGGAGCAACAGATACTGTTCCTTTGAGATCTTGTCAGCCTTCTTCTTGTGAGATGTCTCGGCATTTTCCTGCAGGTTAGCGTTCTCGTTCGCCTCGAACCCTGCACCCAGATCGGTCTCACATGCATCGAATACAGGTAGACCTACCCTGGTTGATATGTTACGCCATTCCACCTCCCCGCGTTCCAAGAGGATAATGTTTACCAGTTCCCTGATAAGAGGTCCGGACAGGAACTTGATATTCATAGTTCTGATACGTTTTTCAGTTTCTTTTGCGATCTCGTACGCTTCGTCCCGGGCAATACCAGGCACCCCATGGAACCTTTCCCCCAGAGCCGTCTCTTTTACAAGCTGATTTACCACGACCATGCGATCCCATTCGACCATATGCCCATCTGTGGTGCGCACATTTGGCATAGTGGATATTGATCTACCATCCAATGTCCGCTGGACAGAATGCTGTTCTGAAAAAGCCGTCGTTTTTGATGATGTGTCCATATTGGCCCCCTCCGTCTCCCCTTTGCTTTCGGACATGATATCAGTATCATCCGAATCTATCAATTCCCCGCTCAGTATTTCACTATCAGATACCATACATACAACCTCCTTTGTAATTAACATCTGTCCTGAATTCACAGTATAGTATGTATCGCTTCAAGATTCAGGTCATTTCCATTAAAAAGCTCACCACAGGTCAGAAAATCATCATCTACCTGCAACACCGGAGCCTCATTTGTGAACACTCCATTAATGCGCAGCTCGGTCAGGGCCTCTGGTGTGGTAAGATCTGCCTCACTGTAAGAGACATTTTTTTCCGTTAGCAACTTCTTCAAACGAACACATTTCGGACATGTTTTTGTAGTATAAACAACGATCTCAGACATATTAATTCTCCATTGAAATGTTTAGCCACGTTCAATATAATATTGATAAAAGGCTACTGAATAATTATAATATGTGCGTAAAAACACACTGCTTCGAACCATTATCATTTCGAAGACAATTTATAATGGGTAAACCTCCTGTATGGAAGTCCAGCTTAATAATACTTTTTAATTCCATTTTTGAATACGATTATACACAATGTGTATCAGGTCTGATCACAAACAAGTATCTGCACATTGTAGGGATTCTCTATGCCGTACCAGATCTGATCACAAACAGTCTTGCCAAAAGATGTATATTAGAAACACCATTATGTAGATACATTCCAGAACATGAGGTGTACACAATAAACACACAATTACCATCCGGATGCGAACCTATAGACAAAATGCTTGGAGGAGGATTTGAATCGGGCGTGATCACTCAGATATTCGGTGAAGCGGGTAGTGGCAAAACGAATATCTGCTTGCAGCTTGCTGTTCAGTGTGTGAGAAATGGCAAGAAGGCCGTCCTGATCGATACCGAGGCCATATCGCCAGAACGTTTCCGGCAGATCGCAGGCGAGGATGCAAAAGAAATAGCGCAGAACATAATCATCTACGAACCGCATGATTTTGAGGAACAGTATGCTGCTGTCCATGAAGTAGAGAAGATATGCTCGGAGAATATAGGACTCATCATAGTGGACTCTGCCACTTCATTTTACCGGTTTGGACTGGATGACGATGAAACCAGCATCCGCAACCGACGTGAACTGGCCAACCAGATCGGATACCTGCATGCTCTGGCACGCAAATATGGACTCGTGGTCGTTATCACCAATCAGGTATACTCCGATGTGAACTCAGGGTCCCATCTGCCCATTGGCGGCACAAGTCTCGAACATATCTCCAAGACCATAATCCAACTCGAGCGAATGGAAAGTCGCGCAGGTAAGCGACGTGCAAAATTATGGAAACACCGCTCACGACCGGAAGGCGAGATATGTGAGTTCACCATTACCGGCGAAGGTATCAGGTAAGCATCCGATATCAGATCCTTGCGATCGTGATATATCCTGTATGTCCCACACGTATTGTTGCGGGCCGACTACCTTTTTCTGAGAACGACATCTCACGTTCGATACATTCAATGGTCCTCACTTCAAAGAACCCAACCTCATCGATCGCTTTCCTGATAGCCCCCGTCTGCTCGATGAAAGGAGAATATGTTACAAGGAAACCACCGGGAGCTAAAACATCTCTGACATATGGCACTACGGCAGACGCATCCTGTGTATCAAGGATCATAACATTGAACTTTTCATCAAGATGCTGTATCGCTTCTACAATATTACCACAACGTATATCCACATTGGTAAGCCCCGCACGCTGGATATTTACCCTGGCAACCTCGGCAAAATCCTCCCTGATCTCATAGCTCACCACATGCTCTGCGATCGAACCTAAGTACATGCAGAGGATGCCCGTGCCAGTACCCGCCTCAAGGACCGTATCCCTGTGATTGATACCGGTGTAAGCAAGGATCATTCCAATATCCTTGGGGATGATCGGCGCACCGGTACGTTTTGCATGCCGAAAGAAATCCGGTAATCTGGGATACTGTACGATAAAACGCTGACCCATGTGAGACTCTATCGAATCTCCTGCCTTCTTGTCCAGAAGCTCGTTCATATCAATGACACCGAACTCCGAATGGAACCCTTCACTTGAGACTGTCGTGATGAACTCCTTGACCTTCCTGCGATGTATTGTCCGCAGCAGTACCACTTCACCCGTTTTCATTTTTTTACTCCTGATACTTTTCTGTGCTGTTTGTTCCGATACCTTGATACTGGCATCGTTACAATGTCGCGAGGAATTGAATGCTTGTCTATTGTCAACCTTTCGACCAGCGTCCTGAATTCGCGATCATAGGACCCAGACAATAGTTGTCCATACTGTACCCCTTCATCCGTCAGGACATATTCATAACGTTGTTTGAACCTGCCATCCTTCTCAAAATACCGCAGGTCCTCATCAACGATCCCCATTGCCACCAGTACCTGTATGTCCTCAAAGACCTTATCGCTGTAGGTGAATCCGTACCGTTCATGGAATTTATAATCATAAAGGAACCTCAACCGATCATCCACACCAAAGGATCTGACGGTCCGGTACAGCCAGGTGATATTCCGGATACGCGGGATCGAGACATAGCCCCCTTTAACTTCCTCGAATATGCTGTGGATTGCATAGAATAGCAGGACCAGACCTTCAATGGGCAGGTACTGGTCTTCCCGAATGAAACTCAATAACCTGGGGGACAGCTCATCCACCAGAGAGTGCATGCGTGAGTACGTGGCCTCGATCTCCGGGCACACGGCAGCATCCGGATGGGCGAAGGCAGTGAGAGAGAGCTGGCGTGATATCGCACGCACAAGACCATTGGCAAGTGCGGACTCGTCATAGAAGAAGTTCTCCTCGCCCACAACAAGTACCCGCGTACTCTTTGGAACGCCCGTGGCCACACTCAGGTCAACAAGCACATCACCCATTCGTTTTTCAAGCTCTTTCTCAAACATCTTCCTGGCAACACCGTGGCGGGCAATTGTGGACAGGGCCATCCGGGTCATGGGTGCGAGGGTCTTCTGGTTGAACCTGGTAACAGGGGTATGTATCGATCCCTCACGTATATCCTTGAGCAATCGCCTTGCCTGATCACTTCCGTACTGCTGCACAAAACCCATAATGTCCGCATCATTGTATTCAGTGAAGAATTTGACCATTTTTCCGCGCGTAGCCTCGTCACCCTCGAGCTGTCGCATCCCGGACAGGGCATCCTCAAGAGCATTCAGGAACATAGTGCGCACAGACTGTGTAAGAGGATGGTGAATGATAGCCGTATAATGGTGTGCACGGGCGATCAACATGGATTCTGCAGCGGTCAATGCCATATCCTCCCCATAGCTACAATCGTCCCCATTCCCGAGGATAACATTGCCATTCCTGATGCCCAGGCTCTGCATGATCTGATCGACATCGATGAGACCAAGAGATATTCCTGTATGATATGAATCCCGCAGCAAGAAATCGATCCTGTCCGCATCGATATCCCCTGATATCAACTGTGCCAGATAGGGACGCTTGATAGATTGGGCATCACCTGTTGCTATCTTAGAGATCTCGTCAAAGAAATCGAACGGGTCCAATTCCAGATCATCCTCTACACGTCGGTAAATAGCATTGTCAGCAGGAAAGACAGTTCTTGTGGTATGGCTGGTAAAGGCCTCATGCCGGGTGAGCTGTTCTCCGTCCATCACAGGCTGCAGGTCCGGATCCCGCTCAAGCACACTTTCAACAGCATGAGAATAGGCAGAATGACCCACGTCATGCAGAAGACCTGCCACCCTCAACTTCATCACATCCTCCTGTTCAAGACCCAGAGAATTGGCAAGCAGGGAGGCAACATGCATGGTCCCTATGCTGTGTTCAAAACGAGTATGATTGGCACCTGGATAGACCACGTCTGCAAGCCCAAGCTGCTGGATGCTACGCAACCGCTGCATCTGTGGTGTGTCGATGAGCATCTGCTCCAGCGGACTTAAGAGAATTGTTTTATGGACCGGATCATGGATCGTCTGTGGTCGGGACATGGTGATGTATAAGAGAGAAGGATTATATATATGGTTGGAACCATTCCGAACATTCGGATAGTTACACATACAAAATATAGGACAAATGGTGATCGCAATGAGGACAATCGAATGGGATCAGGATTCCAGAAGCGTGAAGATGATCGACCAGACACTCCTTCCACAGGAATACCGTGTCATAAAATGCAATAATCTTGCCTTACTCTGCGAGGCCATACGGTCACTGCGGGTACGGGGCGCTCCTGCGCTAGCCGCTGCCGGAGGATTTGGGATCGCACTCGCTGCTGAGCTGAGCAGCGCCAATACCATGGAAAAACTCCTCAAGGATCTGCAGATAGCGGCAAACACTCTCAAAGCAACACGTCCGACTGCTGTGAACCTCGGATGGGGTGTGGAACGTGTAATGGGTGCAGTCTCCCATGCCTATGATGTGGCCGGTATCCGTGATATCGCTACCTCGGAAGCCATGAGGCTGGCAGACGAGGATGTTCTGATCAACAAAAAACTGGGCGAATACGGTGCAAGCCTTCTGGATGACGGGGATACCGTGCTTACACACTGCAATGCAGGACGAATGGCATGTGTGGACTGGGGTACTGCGCTGGGCGTGATACGCTCTGCCGTGGAGGATGGAAAAGAGATCAATGTTATCGCATGTGAGACACGCCCCCTTAACCAGGGAGGACGCATCACCACGTGGGAATTGATGCAGGACAACATACCGGTCAAACTGATCAGTGATTCCATGAGCGGGCATGTGATGTATAAAGGCATGGTGGATAAGGTCATTGTCGGGGCCGACAGGATCACCGAAGATGCAGTGTTCAATAAGGTCGGAACCTATACTCATGCAATTCTGGCAGAGGAACACAAGATACCATTCTATGTGGCAGCGCCCGTCTCGACCTTTGATTTCAAGAACTGGGAGGAAAATGTGGAGATCGAACAGCGGGATGCGGACGAGCTTCGTTTCGTTGGTGACGTGCAGATCGCACCTTTGGATGTAGAGGTATATAATCCAGCCTTCGACGCAACACCCATGGAATTCGTGAAAGCGATCATTACCGAAAATGGCATATTCCGACCACCGTTCTTGCTTGACGAGGTCCGCACATGAAGATGGTGGCTCAATGGATATCCATAGAGTTGCCATCCGTAAACTTTTAAACTATGAAGCACATGAAGGGACGATAACACAAATTTACGATCATATCAGAATATGACAAAAACCCGATAAAGGAGAAAACATGGTTAAGAAGAAGAAATCAAGTGGTGACGGGCTGATGTCATCTGCAGGACTTATGCGTTACTATGACGCAGACAAGAGAGCCATACACATTAATCCAAAGACTGTAATTATATTTGGTATCGTAAGTGGCTTAGTTATTATCCTGCTGAATGCAAGCTTTGGCCTCTGGCCATAATATGATAGATCATATATTATTGTTTTAAATGAACTATTAATTTTCAGAATAAGGCAAACTCTTTGAGATGAGGCGGAAAATCATTCTCCGCGAGACTCTCTTATGGAAGCTGCGATCTTTCTTGCGATAACGGTCTTGGGTTCTGTATTATCCACAAGGACCCTGCCACTTTTTTTCCACCAGTAACGCGGATAGGCTTTGTCGGCTTCCACCCGGGGATTCAACTGAAGTTCCCTGGCCGCAATTTCGATCTCTTTGAGCTCAGGATCTTTTACCGATTTCTTTCTAGGAATAATCCTTCCATGGCTCCTTGAATAGGTCCTGTCAATATAGACAGGCCATATCACAAGTTTACCTTCATCTCGCATTGACATGGACCATACGTTGGAACTCATCTGATTTAAATCTGGTTAGTGCTTCTTTACGAACTCTAAAATAGATGGAACGTATCATATGAATAAAGAAAAAAAATGGAGAGATAAAAATATGTCTTTTTTTGGAACTAATGGAGTTAGAGGTACTGCCAATGAATACATCAACCCGCAACTTGCCATCGATGTTGCACGGAGTCTTGGGACATATATGGGGTCTGAAGGCATCGTTGCTATCGGGAGAGATACGCGCTATTCCGGAGATATGTTGAAATCCGCCGCTATTGCAGGTGCACTGTCGACCGGACTTACGGTCATAGATATCGGCATTGTACCAACCCCGTCGATCCAGTACTATGTGCGCGATCATGCGAATGCCGGGATCATGATAACCGCATCCCATAATCCCAGGGAGGACAATGGGATCAAGCTGATCGCAGATGATGGTACTGAGTTCTCACGGGATGGGGAACGCGAAGTTGAGAAAATATATTATTCAAAAGAATTTGCAGCGGCATCGTGGGATCGAACCGGGGATCTCAGGACGTATACGAATGCGAACGAGGATTATCTTCAGGGGATCATTGATTCCGTGGATGCAAACAGTATCCGCCAGGAACGTTTCAGGGTAGTTGTGGATACCGGATGCGGTGCCGGTTCCCTGACCCTTCCATTCCTGTTGCAGAAACTTGGATGTGAGGTGGTCACGATCAATGGGCAGATCGACGGCACATTCCCCTGGCGCAATCCGGAACCAACACCGGATGTACTCACCGAGCTTGCAGACATTATTAAGAGCCGGGGTGCCGATATGGGTGTTGCACAGGATGGAGATGCCGATCGTGCTGTATTCTTTGATGAGAAAGGTCATTTCATCGATGAGGAAACTCTGCTTTCCATGATGGCGAAGTATATGCTGTCTATGAAGAAGGGACCGATAGTAACACCAGTGAGCTCATCACAGCGCATGGTGGATGTGGCAGAGGAAGCCGGGGTCGAGCTGGCATGGACTGCGGTGGGCTCGATCAACGTAGCACGCAAGATGCGGGACATCGGTGCCGTATTCGGAGGAGAGGGAAACGGTGGGCTCATCTTCCCCGAATTCCAGTACTGCCGGGATGGGGGAATGGCCTGCGCCAAGTTCCTGGAGATCATTGCAACAGGCAGGAAACTCTCCGATATCGCAGAGCGTGTACCCGTCTATTTCAACGCCAAGACGAAGATTCGGTGCAACGACCTGGATGCTACGATGGAACGTGTGAGAGCACAGGTCGCTGATTACGATCAGCAGGTCGATACCACAGATGGGGTCAAGATATGGCACAAGGATGGCTGGCTCCTGATCAGACCGTCCGGGACCGAGCCCATCATTCGCATCTTTGCGGAATCGAATACAGAGGACCGCGCAGAGGAATTGATGAACAGCGGTCTTCAACTTGTCGAAAGCTGCAAGGAATAAACGAGAAACTGCGATGGCAAACTCATGCTTTTCCGCATGATTCTCCGCAGATAATACCCGTTGCTATCAGATGCGCCACCCGCAGGGGTTCGGGGATATTGCTTCTGGTAGCAGCCAGTGTTACGATCTGACAGGCAGTGTCCGTGTCGATGCCCGCACACTGAATGAACACAGGATTGGACACATCCTTTGTCACGACTCTGGTGATCGCACCTGCCCGTTGTATAATACGCATTCGCTCCCGGGACTGTGGCAGGTGCTCAAGAGCAGCTCTGATCATATCCAGATCAGGAAGAGCTCGCATCAGGACGATCACCGAGATTCCCGTAGCCTCATGGATGCGGACAATGTCCACTGGATTGAAACCACCATAAGTAACGCCGTCCAGCATGATCACCCTGATCTGCCCATAATGCTTGCTGGAGGTGGTCATATTTATGATAGTTTCTGTGCCATCCATGCCATCACGAGTGATCCTTGAGGACATAACGCCATCGAGCCATTCCCCTCCGCGGAAGAAAGCCCCAACTATCAATATCTGATCGCTGATCAGGGCAGAATCATCGATACCAAGGATCCGTATCTCGGGCTTTATGTGAGATATTGAGCTCATGTTTTGATACTATGCGCTCGTTATAAAAGTAATTACGGATTTGAATACATGATGTCTCACACGTATGGTATTGGACAATTCATAAGTTTTATCCGAACATGGCCGCCGGACGATCCTCATTCGGTACTTTGACCGATGCCATGACCTTTTTTGTGGCCCGCAGGAGATCCTCCATGCATACCGAATCCCTGTCCTCACGTACCGCAAGCATCCCGGATTCCATGGTTATTGCCTGGATGTCGGCACCGCTTGCACCTTCGGTAAGATCTGCAATTCTTTTGAGATCGATGTCGTTGGACATTGACATGCCGCGTGTATGGACCATCAATATGGATTCACGTGCATTCTTGTCCGGCAACGGAACACTGACCAGACGATCGAAACGACCCGGACGGACGATGGCCGGGTCAAGTATGTCCGGACGGTTAGTGGCCGCGATGATACGGACATCACCTCTGCTATCGAATCCATCCATCTCAGCAAGCAGTTGCATGAGAGTTCGCTGAACTTCACGGTCTGCCCCATTTGTATCACTTAATCTGGTGGCAGCTATCGCGTCAAGTTCATCGATGAACAGGATGCTTGGAGCCTTTTTTCGTGCCATCTCAAAGACCTCCCGCACAAGGCGGGACCCTTCTCCGATGTACTTCTGTACCAGTTCGGAACCGACCACTCGAATAAAAGTAGCATCTGTCCGGTAGGCCACAGCTTTAGCAAGCAGGGTCTTTCCTGTGCCAGGAGGACCGAACAACATGACACCATTAGGAGGACTGATCCCGATACGCTCAAAGGATTCCGGTCGCGTCAGAGGCAATTCCACGGACTCAATGATCTCCTGTATCTGCTCCTCCAGACCCCCTATCTGATCATAGTCCACATCCTGTGCTTGCAGCACTTCCATGGCAGATATCTCCGGTTCATCTGTAGGGGGTATCATATCCACGATCGCAAGGGTCTGCTGGTTCAGGGCAACCCGTGCACCAATCACCAGTTTGTCATCATCCAAAGACTGGGACATACCTACCATGAACTGTGGACCCGTGCTACTCCTGACCAGGACCTTGTTCTTATCCAGGATATCAATAACATTTGCAACGACTAAAGGAACAGTCTTTAAGCGAGCGATCTCGGATCGTAACTTGCGCGTCTCCCGCTCATATTTCGCTTTCTGGGATTCGACATATCGTTTTTCGGATTCGACCTGGTCGTACTGCTCTTTTAACTGTGTGTTACGGGACTCAAGTTGTTTCATGCGATCCAGCAGATATTTCGAGAAATCCTCGTCATCCTCTGGGTTAACACACTCATAATTCAGTTCACCGATGCCACCGAGCCCGTGACCACCAGTCTTCATTTCTTTGTCTGTTGTTTCGCTCATGTCGTTCCGAACAATATTTAAGTGCATACGGTATATAGCCCTTTCGTGTAAAATGATAAATGGCAGACCTTTTTAAGAGGTGATATTCTATGCAATGTGAAATATGTGGCGCGGAGATACAGGAAGAGGCCATTAAAGTAACTATCGATGGGAGTGAACTTAATGTATGCGGCAGATGTTCGCATTACGGGGCACCGGTACGTTCCCGGACACCAGTATCCAGGAAAAACGCACCTATTATTGCCAGAAAAATTGTTGGCAGAGCACCCCGGCCACGAAGAGATCCTTTTAAAGAACTAAATGATGAACTTGTGGAAGGGTACGAAGAGATCATTAAACATGCTCGTGAAAGTCGTGGATGGTCACACCAGCAACTGGCAGAAAAGATCAAGGAGAAAGAATCCCTTATCAAAAAGATCGAGCGTGGGGAAATAATTCCTGAAGATTCGGTGAGGAAAAAAATTGAACGTGGTCTCAAGGTAGATCTCACAGAACGCATCGTGGATGACGAATGGACCGGCGATGGTCTTAGCAGTGGTACGACCCTCGGAGATATCGTTACAATAAAAAAGAAATGAACAGGAGATAGGTACATGTATCTTGATAATAAGAAGTTGGGATTTATCGGTACAGGCAAGATGGGTGAAAGCCTGATACGGGGACTGGTCGATGCAAAAGCCATCGATGGCAGTAATATATATGCAAGTGATGTCTATGAAGTGACCCTGAATATACTCCACCAGGAGCTGGGGATCAATATTTCAACCGAGAACCGGGATGTTATCGCAAATTCTGACGTGATAATACTGGCAGTTAAACCACAGATCCTCAAGAACGTTCTCAGAAGCATCCGGGAACATGTGACCAATGACAAACTGATAATATCCATTGCCGCAGGAGTAAACATAGGTACCATTGAGAACGAACTGAATGAGGGCACAAGGGTCGTGCGGATCATGCCCAACATCGCTGCAACGGTCGCAGAGGCCGCATCCGCTGTTAGTCCTGGAAATAATGCGTCCGTAGACGATGCAGAGGTAGCACTCGAAATATTTGGAAATTTAGGAACTGCGACCCTGGTTGCCGAACATCTGATGGACGCTGTTACAGGACTTTCAGGTAGTGGTCCGGCATATATATTCCTGATCATAGAGGCCATGGCCGATGGTGCTGTGTACGAGGGACTGGACCGCCAGAGTGCCCTGACACTTGCTGCACAGACCGTCCTTGGTGCAGCGAAGATGGTACTTGAGACGAAAAAACATCCCGGGATCCTGAAGGATATGGTCACCTCTCCAGCAGGGACCACCATCAGAGGAGTGCATACACTTGAAGAATCCGGTGTTCGTTCCGCATTCATGAATGCTGTGATCGAATCATCAAAACGATCAAAGGAATTGGGCAACTGAATACACATCTTCGGACAAGTCTTCACACCTGTGCAGTTTTGTCCGAACAATATCAAAAGATTGATATAATTTAATTCAGTAACAAATCATATACGTCGAGATGATATCCAATTTGGCCTGATCAACTCGGGCATATCATTTTCGGAATAATAACACTTAAAAACAAAAAAACGACTAAAAGGTGGTAAAAAATGAAAGCTTTCGCAGTTGTTAGGGGAGAAGATCAGAATAAGGTAAAGATAGCCTTACACGATCTGGAACAGTATGGAAATTTGAAGTTCAGCACAAATCCAAAACGCATAGATCCGACGTATGCGGATGAGCTTCTTGTTCAGGTGGTAGGTGTGGAACTACGCTCAACATGTCGATCAGCGGCACTGGTAGGGCTTGAGAACAATGCAGGGTCTGCCATCAATAAATTACGAAAGATACACCCGCCTGCACATGTAGTGATCATAAGTCCGCGTCATGACCCATACGCAGAACTTGCTGATAATTCTGAAATATACCCGGAATTTGACAGGACCTTTGAAATAGAGGCCTGATCGATCTTATCAACAGATATTTTGTGAAATGATGTCAGTCCGACTCTGTCGGACTTTCCGGGTACATTGCAAGGTCTACACATAGATCAGAACGATAGCGAAGGCTTTCTTGCCTGATAAGGTCCACATCCAACGATCATGATCAGAAGAACATCAGGACAAAACAGAGAAGTACGATATAGCAGAACATTAGAATATGGGGCCGGGACTGAGAATCGAACCCAGATCGTAGCCTCCACAGGGCTACAGGATAACCGCTACCCTACCCCGGCATTTGATAGGCACTTCAATGGTTGAAGCAACCTATACACGTACTTTTGTTAAATAAATCTTTCCTATGGGTATACGTCCAGATCTTAATTCAATCTGGAGATTGCGAGTTCAGCAGCCTTTTTTCCGGAGAGCATCATTCTACCGAACACCGGTCCCATACGAGGTGTATCCGCCACTGCGTTGGCAGTCATTCCTGCACGATCATTGTTGTAAAATCATGCTTTCTTGACGCTCACCCAGAAAACACTCCCCTTTCCCTCAGGATTGTCTTTCACGCCGAACTCACCTTCATGAAGGTCCATGATCCTCTTTACGATAGCAAGACCCAGACCTGTGCCTTTGATATTCGTCTTGTTCACACGTATGAAGCGCTCGAATATAAGGGATTTATCCGCCCCGGATATTCCCTCGCCCTGATCGCATACACTGATCACCCATTTATCATCTGAATCAACGCCCTCAATACGGATCGTACTCTTTTCTGGACCGTATTTGATGGCATTTGAAATAAAATTGAAAAATACTTCCTCGATCACCGGATCGACCATTGCCTGACACGAATCTCCACCAATCATCTCAATATTCATCTGTTTTTTATCAAGTTCTTTGCTGAAGCTGTCTACTACCTCATTCAGTATTGGACACAAATTGATCGATTGAAGTTGGAGATGGTCTATGGACTCCAACTTAGCAAACCGGGCAGCATTTTGGATCAAACCTATCATTTTAATGTTGTTGCGTTTGATCGTTCTAAGCATTTCGAGCTGGGGATCATCTGTCACCCTTTTCAGCAGGACCTCAGTAAACCCTTTAACCACACCTGCTGTGTTAAGCATATCGTGACGCAGGATATCAATGAACAGATCCTTCAATTCGTTTGAATGCTCCAACTCCTTTTTGGCACATCGCTCTTCGGTTACATCTTCACCCGAGCTGAGCACTCCTGTGATGTTGCCATGATCGTCATTGATAATACGATTTTGCCAGGAGATCACTCTCAGATCTCCGTTCTTGATGACTATCTGATTCTCATTATATTCATATTCCGACCCATTGCCAGACATCAGATTGTCAAAAACATCCTTTGTCTGTTGTTGTTCGGATATTGGAAGAGAAACTTCGAACCAGTTCTTCCCAACAACCTCCTCCTCACTACGACCAAGAACCTCACATCCCCTCCTGTTGATCAGGCTCACCTTCTGATCCGGATCAATGACAACCATTATCACCCCGGCAATGTCAAGATATCGCTGTGCCTGATCTCTCTCAGAGATAAGGTTGTCAGACAGACGCTTGACCTTTATAAGAGAGCGTACCCTGGTCTTAAGTTCGATTTGATCCACCGGCTTTGACAGGAAATCATCCGCACCTGCTTCAATACTGCGTATCTGATCGCCTTTTTCAAAGAGAGCGGTGGCCATTATCACCGGAATGAATTTAGTCTTAACATCGTTTTTTAGGATCTTACATACTTCGTATCCACTCAGACCGGGCATCATGATATCCAGAATGACCAGATCAAAATCATCTGTTTTTATCATCTCAAGGGCATCTTCCCCGGATAATACGCCTGTCGTATCATAATCAAGTGAAAGATAGGCCTCCATCAGACTAACATTGTACGGTTCATCATCAATGATCAGTATTTTTGGAAGAGATTTTTCGTTCATGAGCGATACCTGCTTAATTGCGTATTCATTGTTTCAAATAACCATCGATGATCTCTTTGAATTTGTGAATATCGATGGGTTTGGACATATAACCAGCACAGCCGGCATTTAGGAATTTCTCCTCGTCACCTCTCATAGAATGTGCCGTCAGGGCGATCACAGGAATGTCCTTTGTCTGCTGATCATCCTTAATTATGCGAAGGACGTCGGTCCCATCCATCTTTGGAAGCTGCATATCCAGCAGTACCAGATCGAACGCTTTCTCCTTAACCATCTCAAGGGCCACCTCCCCATTTTCTGCCTTTGTACTATCATAACCATATGATTCCAGAAGATCTACAACAAGTTCCATGTTCATAGGATTATCCTCAACGACCAATATCTTTGTCATCATTCTCATCTCTTTTAATACATCTATTAGTGATCATTAATAATATCTTTTCCGTCCAATGGATCCTTTGTGCAGTCAGATACAACTTTCTTGCTCAACCATTTATTGTTGTTCATACCCGATCCTAAACATGAACTTATGTGTAACTCACGTCCGTCTTCAGCGGTATTGTGAACGTGAACGTTGTACCTTCACCTTTTTCGCTCTCGACCCAGACCTCGCCACCATGCAGTTCAACGAACTGCCTGACCAGTGCAAGCCCCAGGCCTGTGCCCTGATATTCGCGTGATGCAGCTGAATCCACCTGTTTGAAAGGATCGAACAGGGACCCCTGATCCTTCTCAGATAT
>JAIOTO010000080.1 GCA_021106765.1 Methanosarcinaceae archaeon | reverse complement strand
GTTGTCTGTTTCATCGATCCAGATCCTACCATTGTGAGCTTCAATAATATCTTTGCAGATGTCTTCTTCTGCTTTCTCTGCATCACTGGTGCATAGTTCTATTGGTACAGTTCCCTCGTGTGCATTACTTGTAATAATGATATGGATGATCTCATCATCTGCAGTTGCTGATAGGTCGATACGACCTCCTTCTGATGATATTTCGATAGCAATATCCATGAGATGCAGGAAGACCCGTTCAATATAGTTCCGGTTACCGCAGATATGAGGCAGTTTCCGGGGTAGACAGGTATTTACTGTGATACCTTTCTTGGAAGCCTGCAGGGACGTGTCCTGTATTGCGCCTATCACAATATCTTTCATATCGATTGGTACAGATGTGTATTTTACTTTCTTTTCGAGCATCTCTCCAGGAGCAGTGGTCACATAGAATAAGGACTCTATGAGATTTTTGACTACATCTACATTCCTGACTATGGCGCCCAAGGCAAAATTCTGTTCCTTGTTCAGTTCCCCCACTCGTTCATTGTAAAGGAGTTCGCTGAATCCCTTCATTGATACCAGTGGTGTTCGCAACTCATGGCTCATGTTCGCAATGAACTCATTTTTCATCTTATCGATGTTCTTGAGCTCATAATGTGCACATGCAAGTTCGTCCTCTTCCATTTTGCGTGCAGTTATGTCCTCTCCGGACATAAGGACCTCAGTAGGTTTATCATCCTCATCTTTCAAGATCACATAGTGCCATTCGATCAGTTTTCTATCCCCGCTTTTGGTAAGCACGGTGTTTTGGATCGTGTCAGGTAATTCCACTGGCTCCTTCAGCAGTTCAAGAAAATATTCCCGTTGTTTATTAACTTCATCCTTTGGTATGAACATATCGAACCAGTTCTTACCAACGATATCTTCTTTGTCATATCCCAGTATCTTACATGTTTTACGGTTGACAAGGTATACATTTAGGTCCCTGCCTATGGTCAGCATCGGGGAGCCGGCGACATCGATGTATTTTCTTGCAAGATTGCGTTCCTGTATCAGTTTATCCCGGAGGAATTTGATTTTCAACAGTGAGTGTACACGTTTTCTGATAATAGATGCTTTGGCGGGTTTGTTGATGAAATCGTCTGCTCCATTCTCAAGACTCTTGATCTTCTCTTCCCTTTCCGCCATAGCAGTTATTATTATTATAGGAATAAACCTTGTTCCATCTGTATTTTTCAATTTGAGACAGATATCATGACCACTTATATCGGGCAGCATTATGTCAAGAAGAATAAGGTCTGGATGTTGTTTCGTCGCTATTTGCAGTCCCTCTGTGCCAGAGTAGGCCCTGAGGATGCGATTATCAGGTGTGAGGATAGCTTCCAGTAGGTCAACGGTGGATGGTTCATCATCCACTATGAGTATTGTTGGAGAAGTATCTCCACTCACAATTGGTCACCTGGATGTTTTATAAAGCCTATTTTCGTTTGATACAGTATCATACCCGTACTCCCAAATGATCTGAACCGCTTATTGACAGTATATATACTTTTGATTGTTAATAAAATCTTTCGTATAGAACTGTTCGGAGCACTAATACCTTTTTTATTTCTGCGTTCTTCCTTTTCTATTTATCAGGCATTTCCATGTGTTGCCCACAAGGTCTAGTCTGTTTGCGATTTTTAGTCCTTCATATACCAGTGGCTGGTTACGTGGGTCCCTGTATTGTAGAAGAGCACGTTGTATCTTCTTTTCCCTGCGGGAAGTGGTAACATGGATATCTTTTCCGGTGAAGGGATCGATACCTGTGTGGAACATGCAGGTGGCGGTGGTCATTGGAGTGGGTGTGAAATCCTGTACCTGTTTGGAATATCGGCCAGTGTCGCGTATGTATTCTGCAGTTTCTACCATATCTTGCATTGTACTTCCCGGGTGTCCCGACATAAGATAAGTGTTCAGGTACTGCTCTTTTCCGATCTCTTTATTGATCTTTGTGAAAAGATTGGCAAACTTCTCAAAGACAGCACGAGGCGGCTTTCCCATGATATCGGTGATCTTGTCAGAGTAGTGCTCTGGGGCGACGCCCAGCTGTCCGCTGATATGGTACTTGCACAAATAGGTGATATAATCTGGCTGCAGCAGGGCCAGATCATAGCGTACACCATATCCTATGAACACCTTTGAGATACCGGGGATCTGTCTCAATTGTTCGAGCATCTCGATGTTCTTGCTGTGGTCGGTGTCAAGTGAAGGACAGGGTTCCGGGTAGAGGCAGTACCGGTTGCTACATGTTCCCTTTTTGTCCCATTGTGTGCATTTCATGGCATACATGTTGGCGGAGGGTCCGCCCACACCGTTGATGATGCCTTTAAAATCCTTTAACCTTGTCATCCGAGTGGCCTCGCGGACGATGGAATCAATGCTACGGCTTGCGATGATGCGGCCCTGGTGCTGTGTGATGGCACAGAAAGCGCAGCTTCCGAAACATCCTCGATGGGTGGTGATTGAGAATTTTACGGGTTCCAGGCCCGGAACAGACTCACGGTATGAGGGATGGGTATCGCGAGTGAAGGGTAGTTCATAGACGTGGTCCAGTTCATTGGGAGTAAGGGGTTTTGCGGGCGGGTTCTGTACAATGACGGTCTTGGGGTGTGGTTGGATCAGGCACCTGCCATGTATTGGGTCCTGTTCATGGTACATGGCGGCAAAGGAACTGGCAAAGGCTCGTTTGTCGCTGGAAACTTCGGTGTAGGACCCCATCTCTATGATGTCGGGGATGTTCCCCTTCCTTTCCTTCCACTCTTTGACCTTCATTTTCCAGGCCGTGCCCGGGATATCAGTGATCTGTTTGATGTCCTGTCCACTGGCAAGTCGCCTGGAGATCTCTACGGTCTGTGTTTCTCCCATGCCATAGACCAGTATATCAGCGGGGGCATCGGCCAGTATGGATTTGCGTACCCTGTCTGTCTGGAAGTCGTAGTGCGCGAATCGTCGTAGTGAGGCCTCAACTCCGCCGAGGGCGATGGTAGTGTCGGGATAGGCCTGACGTATGCGGTTCGTATATACGATGCTTGCCCGGTCGGGTCTAAGGCCGGGTCTGCCTCCTGGCGCATACACGTCCTTCTTCCGGGGTTTGAGGGACGGGGTGTAGTTCGCCACCATGGAATCCGTGTTCCCGGCGGTCACTGCGAAGAAGAGACGGGGTTTACCCAGTTTTGTGAAGTCGTCAACCATGTCCCAATTTGGCTGGGCGATAATACCTACACTATATCCTGCATCTTCCAGTACACGCCCGATGAGGCCCGCACCGAAACCGGGATGATCCACGTATGCATCGCCGGTGACTATGATGATGTCCAGCTGATCCCAGCCATGTTGTGCGGCTTCCCGGAGGCTCATAGGGAGTGGGCGCACAATGCTGTTCACGTTATGCTTTTGTGTTCTATTGTTCATGTCTATCATACCGATCGTGCCATTTCCAGGGATAGTTGTATCTGTCGTTTTACGTTATCATCTGTCACGGGTCCATGGCCAGGGTAGAGGGTCTGTACATCAAAGTGAGTGAGCTTTTCAATGGATCGGCTCAGATCCCGGGCAGATCCTCCTGAAAAGTCAGTGCGTCCGATACTGCCATCGGGAAACACGGTGTCGCCTGAGAACAGACTTTTTGAAACTGGCTCGTAGAGGCATATCCCACCGGGCGTGTGGCCGGGCGTGTGGATCACCTCGAGGGCTTCTCCATCATCAAGGGGAATGATATCCCCGTCCTGATAGGTGATGTCTGCCTTGATATCTGGGGTAGGATGGCCGAAAATGTAGGCTACGCTCATTATATCATCGTTGAGGTAAGGGGCATCATCCTGATGTATTGCGATATGGGCCCCACTTGTAGTTGCGATATGGCTGGCTGAGGCGGTGTGATCGTAGTGGCAGTGTGTCAGTATGATGAGCTCAAGGTTGTGGATGTCGGTGTGTTCCTTTATCTGCTGTACAAGTCTATCGGGTTTCATTGAGGTGTCGATGAGTATCTTTCCATTGACAAGGTATGTGTTGGCATCGTAGGGTGATATCCTGAGTTGCTGGACGTTCATAATTCTTCTTGGCTCCTTACAGGCCAAAGGCCCTATAGGTGTTCTTTCTTGTGATGTCTGCTACTTCAGTTTCTTCCATATGGCGCAAACGTGCTATCGTTGAGACGGAGTCGATCATATATGCGGGTTCGTTCCTTCCTTTGCGGGGAGAGAGGTATGGGCTGTCTGTTTCGATGAGCATTCGATCCAGTGGTAGGTTCTTTACCAGGGATTGGTGATGTTCTGAGAAACAGACCAGGGTTGAAATTGATATGTAGTAACCGGCATCGGTTATTTCCTGCATTGTGTCCAGGGATCCGCCATAACAGTGGAAGATCACGCGGTCCAGGTCCTGCACCATCTGCAGGGCATCTGCCTCAGCGTCCCGGCCATGTATGACAAGGGGAAGGTCTGTGCTTTCGGCGATGTCGACCACTTTCCTGAAGACCTCTCGCTGGTGTTCGTGTTCCTTTTCGTCCTTATGATGAAAGTAGTCCATTCCCGCTTCGCCAATGGCTATGGCTCGATGGGCGTTTTCCTCGAGCTGGGTCAGAATGTTCCGGGCAACCTCGTCGCCGTAATGTGATACTACCAGAGGACTGAGGCCCAGGGCCGGATGGATGAAATCGTATTGTTCGGCAAGTGCGAGCGTTGATAGGTTAGTCTTGTGGTCGATGCCGGAGTTTATCATTTCCACAACACCGGCATTGCGCGCACGCTGGATGGCCTCGTCACGGTCGCGGTTGAATTTGGTGAAGTCAAGATGACAGTGGGCGTCGATGATAGTTGTTTGCATGCTCCTCATGTTTTAAGGAGCATGTTAATAGCTGTTACGAGTGCATCTACTGATGCCAGTACGATGTCGGTACTCGCTGCGCGGGCGGAAACGATCCTGCCGTTCTCGTCCTGTACACTGACGATGACCTCTGCCAGTGCATCTGACCCTCCGGTCACGGCCTCAAGTCGAAAATCACGTATGCTGATGTTGGCATTGTCTCCAATGATACTGGTCACTGCTTTCAGGGCGGCATCCACGGGCCCGACCCCTACGTTGGATATGATCTTCTCTTCGTTATCGATGATGGCTTTGACCACTGCTGTGGATGTGGTGACATTGCCTGTCATAACAGTGAGTTCCTTGAGGTCGATAGCTGGTTTACCTTCGGGTTTACCGAGGACAGCAAAGGCCACTGCGTAGAGGTCCGCATCCGTGATGCGTTTGCCTTTGTCTGCGATCGCCTTGATCTTTTCGAGAATGGAATCGAGTTGCTCCCCGGTCGGGTGAATATTTGCAGATTCGAGTGATTTGAGTACTGCATGCTTTCCAGCATGTTTGCCAAGGACGATGCGGCGCGTGTGGCCTACCATCTCGGGGGTCATGATGCCGGGTTCGAATGTATCGGGTTTTTCCAGGACGCCATGGGTGTGTATGCCTGATTCGTGGGCAAAGGCGTTCTCGCCGACAATTGGCATGTGTGGGGGTATTGCGATGGTGGTGTAACGTTCGATCATTCGTGCGGTTTCGACAATGTATTCGGTGTTGATGTTCGTCTTCGCACCATAGATGGAGTGGAGGCTCATCACCGTTTCGCCGAGATCGGCATTGCCGGCACGTTCCCCAAGGCCGTTAATGGTTACCTGTGCCTGGCTGGCACCTGCTTCGATGGCCATTAGGGTGTTGGAGACCGCAAGACCAAAATCGTTGTGGCAGTGAGTGTCGATAGGGATGTCGATCTCGTCGTTGATGTTCCTGATGAGGTTGTACATGCTCGATGGTACCATCACTCCTACCGTATCGGGCACGTTGATGATGTCACATCCTACTTCCTGGACCGCATGGAAGATCTCAAGCAGGTAGTCGAGGTCGGTACGTGTTGCGTCCATTGCCGAGAACATGCATTTGAGTCCGTGGTCCTTGATATGTTCGACGGCACTGATTGCCATATCGAGCACCTCTTCGCGGCTCTTGCGTATGGTATGTATTCGCTGGATATCGGATGTGGAGACAAAGGTGTGTACCATATCCACTTCGATGTCTATGCAGGTGTCTATATCCTTATTAAGGACACGCGCTAGTCCACATACGCTGGAGTTTAGTCCTTCACTTGCGATGGATCGGACGGATTCTTTGTCACCCGCCGATGCTATCGGGAATCCTGCTTCGATGATGTCCACGCCCAGTTTATCTAGCTGGTGTGCGATGTCGATCTTCTGTTCAGGAGTGAGGGACACTCCCGGGGTCTGTTCTCCATCACGCAGGGTGGTGTCAAAAATACTTATTCTCTTGTCCCTGATCGATTCATTGCTGTAAAAATCGATCCCTCAGGTTTGTTTTAGTGGTCATAGTAATACAGGAGAAAATAAACGATTATAGTATAAAAACAAAACGTTCTTTTGGTATTGTGGTTAATATAATACTGGACTAAGACAATTACATGCTATACTATCACATGAGATCTGCAGGGAGGTTCATAAATGGAAAATGAGGAGCTCGAAATAATTTCTATAAATGAAGGGAACATATCATCTGAACACATATGCTGTGCATTGGGGAGTGATAAAAAGAATAAGAGGAGGTCAGGATCACCACGAAGGAAGAAGCCCGGGATGTGCCATCAGTGTATGGGACGTTCAGTGTGTTCTATAATGGTGAGTTCCTGATCTACATGCATGAGCGAGGGTCAATTTTCGAAATTACTGGATAAAGTCACACAATGATCGTGGCTAAAAGGAGGTGTATGGACATGGTATGCGATGAAACGGATCTTGCAGGGATAGTGCCTGAGGCAGATGACTATGCACATAGGTTGTATGTGTCCCATGCCTTACGGGAGCCGGTCCTTCGTTCGGTTATCAGGGCACTGCAACTCCCTCGGGGAAGCCTGGGGCTGGATGCAGGGTGCGGGATCGGTCTTCCGGCTCTGTTGCTGGCAGAGACGGTGGAGCATGGCGGTCATGTCACAGGACTGGATATATCATCCCAATTCCTGGGTTATGCAAAGGAGATCGCAGCCAAGGCTGGAATGTCGGGGAAGATATCGTTTCGTCAGGGGGACGTGAGCGAGATGCCCTTTGACGATGATACATTTGACTGGGTATGGAGTGCGGATTGCGTGGGATATGCGCCCATGGAACCTGTCCAATTGCTCAGGGAACTTGCACGGGTTGTGAAACCCGGAGGTACCGTGGCTATCCTTGCCTGGTCATCCCAGCAACTGCTTCCGGGATATCCCTTGCTGGAAGCCAGGTTGAATGCGACCTCTGCCGGAATCGGTCCCTTCACCAAAGGGATGATGCCGCAGCGGCATTTCCTGCGCGCACTGGACTGGTTTTATGAGGTGGGTCTGGAGGAACCGGCTGCGCGGACTTTTGTAGGCGAGGTCCAGGCTCCGCTGAGTGAAGATATCCGCAACGCTCTGACATCATTTTTCCAGATGCGGTGGGAGGGTGCGCTGTCGGAGGTATCGAAAGGGGATTGGGCAGAGTATCAGCGGCTCTGTCAATCGGGATCATCGGGTTCTATCCTGGATTGTCAGGATTATTATGCCTTTTTTACTTACACGCTGTTCACTGGCAGGGTTCTGGAATGAACCCCGGGTCGGTGTGGATCAGGTGATGTTTCGAGATATGCACAACGCTTATATACAATGTCTATGTTGTATGGATGCTCTCAATGAGAAGGACAACGCGTTACCAGACAGTGGTTCTGCGGATGCCTGTTGAGAGTGGATACGTTCATGTGCATCAATTGTTTCGTGTAGTCTATGTCGATCCGACATAGTCAGATATCTTCTGAATAGGAAGGTATATATGTGATACAGATGTTCATGAGTTCCCTCACACAATGTGTGTGAGTATACCTTTAATGGAGACCGGAGCTTTTTCGGTCTGACGTTGGATTTGGCAGTTCGGTTAATTCTGATCGGTAGTGTATAACTACAAAGAATTAACCAACTAAATGTGCAAAGACTCTTTTGAAGAGT
>JAIOTO010000073.1 GCA_021106765.1 Methanosarcinaceae archaeon | reverse complement strand
ATCCATTGCAGTGACCCCAAGGGCTTCGTATGCCATACCTGTGGCTCGATACCCGCCTTTAGGACCAGGGACTCCTTCCACAAGTCCAAGCATTTTGATGGATTGCATCTGGTTCCTTACAGTACCTGGATTTCTGTCAATAAGTTTTGCTATCTCCTCGCCTTTAACAGCTGAATCTTTCTGGCGCTGCAGGTTGATCAATGCAATTATGATCTCTCTTTGAATTGGGGTAAGTTCCATGGTACCACTGCTTTTTTGTTTGCAAAATTTATAAGATCATGTATTTATATTATTCCAGCTAAAAGTTTCTCCTGTAAGATATTCTCAACAGACCTATATATACATATTGTGGGAGGCCATTCCGGACAAAATATGATTAAGAGGAATAGAACTATATACCTTATGCGAATTTGAACACGACAGCAGGAAATAAGATTATGATATTTGAGAAGATCCATACGGTACCCACTTCTGATGAACTTGTGGGCAAGGCATTTCGAAGGGCAAGCCGCGCCATGTCAGGGAAGCAGATCACGGGCAGAGAGAGTGCCATGAAAGCGAATGAATCAATGGTACTGACAGCTGGGAATATCTTATCCGATAATCTTGCTAACATAGTACGCCGTTTTCCAAGTTTCGATGAATTACCTGGATTTTATTACGAGATCGCTGATATTCTGGTAGGGGTAGACAAGCTAAGACAATCCCTTTCATCAACGGACTGGGCAAGTAAAAAGATCCACGAGCTGTCCAGGGAATTCGTTATGAATATACGCAAGAGTGACAGTTCTATGAAAACTCGCAAAGAGGCGTTCGGGCGTATGGCCTCCATCATGTCGTCCATTGACTCCGATCTCAGGTTCCTCAACGATGCACGGAATCAATTACGAAAACTCCCTGATGTGCGTGAGGAGCCTACCATCGTGGTCGCAGGATATCCAAACGTGGGGAAATCCAGCTTCATGGCCCTGATCACTGGGGCGCGCCCCGAGGTAGCATCATATCCGTTCACCACTAAAGGTGTTTCCATAGGTCATTTCGAAAGGAACAACGATCGTTACCAGGTTATGGATACCCCTGGTCTGCTTGATCGCCCCATGTCCGATCGTAATGATGTGGAGCTACAGGCCATCACTGCCCTGAAACACCTTGAGTCGGTCGTACTGTTTATTTTGGATGCGAGCGAAACCTGTGGTTATGTGATCGATGACCAGAAACGTTTGTTGGACGAGGTCCGGGAAAACTTCGAACTGCCTATTCTCGTCGTAGCCAATAAAGCCGATCTTCCTCAATTCCAGGAACCAGACATTGTTGATCTGGTAATATCCACTGAAACGAAACAGGGTGTGGATGCTGTCGTTGATCAGCTTATTGAGATGTTGGCAAAGGAAAAAGAGTCATCCCCGTCAGTGACCCCTTGCTGAAGTAGCGGAATATCCTGCCTTAAAATGTGTGATCAGGAACGGCTCACAGAACCCGTTCCATGATCTGAAGTGCTTTTTTGATATCATCCATGGATGTTGCATAGGACATACGGATGTAACCGGCCCCCGCATCCCCGAAAGCCTCTCCGGGTACGACCACGACGCCATTGGATATGAGCGTGGATGCCACTTTGGTAGAATCACCTACCCAGGGGAACACATAGAACGCACCTTTTGGAGGCTCACATTTGATTCCCATATGGTTGAGCCCTTCAACCAGCACATCACGGCGCCGTCTGAACTCATCTCTCATTATTGTTACAGGTTCCATAGGACCCTCGATGGCTGCCAGTGCGGCCCTCTGTGCAATGGAATTGGCACATGCCTGAACATACTGATGCACTTTGAGCATCTGTTGTGTATATTCAGGTCGTGCGGCAGTATATCCTAATCGCCAACCGGTCATTGCATAGGTCTTTGAGACCGCATTGACCGTGATCACATTATCAGAGTACCGGGCAGGGCTGATGTGCTCTCCCTCATATATGAAATGTTCATACACCTCATCTGATATTATAGTGATATCATGGTCATCGGCAAGTTCAGCAAAAGCTTTCATATCATCCTTGCTCTGTACCCCCCCGGTAGGATTGGCCGGGGAATTGATGATCATGGCCTTTGTCTTCGGCGTGATGCGCTCTGCCAGATCATTGGGTTTCATGGTAAGTTCTTCTCCAAGCGGCACGCTGACATCCCGTCCACCCATGATCCCCACAAGAGCCCTGTATGAAACAAATCCAGGGTTGGCCACCAGCACCTCGTCACCAGTTTCTACCAGAGCCGCAATTGCGATCTCCAATGCCTCGGATGCACCGGATGTTACTATTATCTCGTCCGGACCAACTCCAAATCCATTATCGTTCATGAACTTGTGGCTCAATGCCTGCCGCAGTTCAGGAATGCCCGGTCCATATGTATAACCTGTAAATCCCTCATTGATAGCATCAATGGCAGCTCTTTTGATATGTTCAGGTGTGTCAAAGTCTGGTTGTCCCAGTCCCATATTAATGGCATCCGTGCCCGCAGCTTCGAACATCTTTCTGATACCTGATATATCGATATCCCGAACCCGCTGTGCGAATCTGTCTGTGGACATGTGGTTTCACCTTATTCCAGTTTGGCATGCCTTGATTTCAGATCTGCCTCGGATGCACCAGTGATGACGATCAGTTCTGCAACCAGAGCATCCAGGAATACCATGGATGCGATCTCAAAGGATGTTCCCAGAGGGGTAAGTTGTGAATACTCGCCGCGCATATGTCTTTCCAGATATCCGCCAACATCGTCTTTCGTTCGTCCGGGGATCTCCATTACGGTGGTTGCGAGCTCGCCGAGAGTTGAATTGCGATTCGATGTCACCGTTACCAATGTTGCACCAATGTCCCTTGTGATCTTTCCAAGATCAGCGACTGAGCGGGTTTCCCCAGAACCGGATATGGCGATTACGACATCGTTCTCTTCTACAGCAGGGGTAGTGGATTCTCCGACAACGTATGATGTAAATCCAAGGTGCATAAGCCGCATAGCAAACGTCTTACCTACGAGGCCAGAACGTCCGGCACCCATAACAAAGATGGAATTAGCGTTCATTATGTCGGATATCATGCTATTGATATCTTCTTTGTTGAGTATCTTTGCCACATTCTCAAGATGTGATGCCATCAGTTCGATCGATGAGACAAGATGTTCACATTCAGTAGGGTCTATTTTTCTCATTATTGTTCCTCATATGTTTGTTGGGATCCAAAGTATAATGAGTGTTATTCTTTGCTATCCTCTTTGTAGGTAATGTTCCTGATCTTCCAGTCATCAATCTTATTAAGCTGGCTGGAAAGTCT
>JAIOTO010000040.1 GCA_021106765.1 Methanosarcinaceae archaeon | reverse complement strand
CCTTGAGCATGAATCTAGGGATAAGCAGATGAACATCGAACTCCCTGCCGAGGGTCCATATCCTGCACATGTCAATCCGCTGATCGGAGATGTGTTTGTCAATCTTCTCTCCAATGCCATTAAGTACAGTCCGGCTGGCAGTCGTGTTAAAATAGATGTAATTGATGCCGGAGATATGTGGAAGGTTATGGTAACAGATGTTGGTGAGGGGGTCTCCGATGAGAACAAGTCCCTTATCTTTGATCGACATAAACGTGTCAACAAGAAAGGTGTCAAAGGAAGTGGATTGGGTCTTGCCATCGTCAAGCGGATCATTGATCTGCATGGCGGGAATGTGGGAGTTGAGGACAATCCGCAGGGACAGGGAAGTGTGTTCTGGGTGAGCATGAAGAAGGCGTGACGGGGTGTCTGTGTTTTATCGGAGATTACAATGACCGATGACCGTGTACGCCATGTATGGTGATCGGAAGCGGTTCCTGAATGCCGGATGTGTGGATCATATTGTAAAATCTATCGATCTGGCTGAGTTTTGGAGGTCTGTTATATGGCAGGTGTTACACCTGCAGAATGAGCTGGTCGTGGATTCAAGTTAATCATGATCAAAAAAACTTAGGCGCCGGGGTTGGGATTCGAACCCAAGCACTCCGTAAGGAGAAACAGGTCTCGAGCCTGCCGCGTTTAGACTCCGCGGTCATATATTACCGTTGGATTAGTCCGCTCTGCCACCCCGGCATTGTCGTTTGTTAAGGTTTTTATCTTTTATATATGTGTCGAAGAGGGTCAGAAATCAAAAAGAGAGCTCTGATTATCCTGTTTTTCAGCCGCCGGCTCGTCTTGCTGTGGCAGTTCGATCCATCCGTATTTCCCTCCACCTCCCGGATGGATGATGACCTCATTGTTGCGGAAGGCTGCGATAGCATCCACGATCCGTGGGTCCACAGGACCAATCTGGTCAAGATCTGCGTCCAGAAGAACGGCGACCTCACTGCCGAACGTTCTAACAAGGGATTCCCAGGCATTTTTCACACCCTTTGTACTGATACTGGCGTGCCCAAGGGCCATCATGATGATCTCAGCCAGGGGCATGAGGTGCAGATATGGAGGACGGTACTCTGGATGCTGGGGAGTGTCGTGGTCTGCCAGTTCCTGCACTCGTTCAAATACACCCTTCTTTATCTGTCCGCCACACGGGCAGCGCCAGTTGTGTGAATGACATTGTTCGAGGATGTATTGTGTGTGGCATCGGCTACATGCAGATCGATTGTATTTACCTTCCTGTGGGAAGAGACCCACATTGAGGGTTGCCCCACAGCCGTTCTTTCTTAGAATTGCCATTTCAATACCCTCAAAATCGATCTGGGGGACCTCGAACCGGGTGAATTCCCGTGCGAGTTTATTGGACCAGGGAGAATGAGCATCTGAATTTGATAGGAATGTGAGGCGGTGCAGTTCATCGATGCGGTCCGCATAGTCAGTGTCCGCACTGAGTCCAAGTTCCACGAAGGATATATAATCCGTCATATCCTGGTAGCAACTCTGGAGAGTATCATGAGCAGCGTACAGGGCTGTCCACGGAGTGAACGCATGACACGGACCTATAAGGGCGCCGACATCCTTTGCGATCTCTGCGATCTGGCAGCCATCCAGTCGAATTGTGGGTCTGCCATCCAATGTCAAATTTCCGTGTTTTGCCATCCCTTCTGCCAGCTCATCCGCCTTTGCTATGGATGGCAGTATCAGGAGATGATGTACGCGGTTACGGTCCTCGATCTCGGTAGTAAGAATAAAATGAGTGTCATGTATGACGATCGTTTCGTCGTCAGAGGCCGCTTCCTTGATCGCCTTCAACCATTGTGGATGAATACAGTCACCAGTACCCACGAGGTCGATACCCTTTTTCTTTGCCTCCTGCGCTATGGTTGGCAGTTCCATTCTTTCGGAACATGCCATAGAATATTTGGAATGCAGATGCAGGTCGGCATTGATCAGCATGCGGTATCGTTACCCTATGTATCCGAGATCCTCTTCCCTGCTGCTATCAGGCATCATTTGTTGTTGTTGTTGCTGCTGTTGTTTTGCTTCCATCAGGTTGGCAACGACCTTTTCCATATCTTTTGCCCGCTCTTCCAGCTTGCTGACATCCACTTCGATACCCAGTATGCTGCTGAGCACATCCATTAGTGACTGAGCACTCTTTGGGTCTACCATATATCCGGATGTCATTCCCATCAGACAGGCAGCACCGATATCCCTGAACTTGCTGAGTCCCAGGATAAGTCCGGCAGCACCCACAATACCTCCGCCTGGTTCATGATCCCTGAAAATAACATTGTGCTCTTTGAGTTCCTCGATCATTGATGCATCATTAACAGCACCCATTACCTCTTCGATATGGTCCAGTTGTCCGGTAGGGAATCCTCCGAGCGTGTATATCCTTGACACGTTGAGCTCATCTGCGATCTGCATGTACAGTTCGCCTAATTCATAATGGCCATTTCCTGTGGCACTCTGCTGGTCACCTGCCAGAATGACGATATCCGTGTCATTTGCCTTACAGATAAAGAACTCGTTGTTAACAAGTCGTACGGTGCTATCCTCATCCACAACCACCTGCGGTGGAAAATGCGGAGAATATATCTCTATGATCTTCTCTGCATCCAGTTCCTCGATCAAAAGGTCTACAACAAGTTTCCCCACATGTCCAACTCCTGGCAGACCTACCAGTAGTATGGATTTATCCAGACGAACATCATTTTTCAGACGAACAACTTTAGTCTCTTTCATCTAACATTCCTTTCCGTTTGCTGATTCTGCGGTATTTTCCATAAGGATCGATCGGAGAATAGCGAGCAGGACGTGGATCGCGCGTCCTGTTACCACAATCAGGACATGTATCCTTTAGTGTGTATTGTCCACACTGGACGCATCTGCGGAACCTGCTCAAAAATACCCTTCCCTTGTTTGTATCAACGTGTAGGTCCTGAACTGTGTGCAGGGAGATCTACAAAATTGGACTAACATTATTTTATAGATCATGTCCCCGTACAAAAGGCATCACGCCTGAATGGATTCGATATGTCTGTAAAATATACCTTCTCCGCCCATTTCATGTATCTTGTCGATCGCTTTTTGTGAAGACTCCTTCAATATAGCTTCAGCGACCTTATAATCAGGTGCAGTGACCTTGATCCTATAACGCGGGGCACCGGTGTATGCAATATGGATCTCAACATCATCATCTTTCGTAACACTATCTGCTTCCCTCAGTGCATCTTTAATGAGATCTCTGCCATTCGGCATATCTGAGGTCAGGTCCACATGCCCAGCGATTTCTACGAATGGCAGTTTGATGTTTTCCTGAGACAGTTTTACGATGATGGAAATTATGTTCTTATCTATATCTATGTCTTCGAATGCATCCGCACCACTCATTGCACTCTCTTCAAAAGCAGCGTGGCAACTCCCGAACTCATCCATTATCAATGTCTGCAGATCCTGCATAGCCACTGGATCTTTATTTGCCTCTTCGGCCACGAACTGTAACCATTTGTGAGCTTTCTGCTCATTCTTCCAATCCTGTATCTTTGCTCTCTTTTGATGTTCGTTAACATCCTTCAGTGACAGGTCGATGTGACGGCGTGCAGTATCTACGTTAAGGACTTTACAGACGATCTTTTGCCCTTCCCGAACAAAATCACGGACATATTTAACCCATCCTGCTTTTATTTCGGAGATGTGGATGAAACCTTCTTTATCCCCATACTCTTCGAGAAGGGTATAGGCTCCGAAATCGGTGACAGTCTTCACTGTACATACGACGAATTCACCACTCTCTGGCCATCTGTTATTATCCATTATGAATCCCTTTATTCGAGTACTTCCAGTATATGTGTTGTGATCGTAGATTTACCACCGGTTGGTTCTGCTAAGGTCCTACCACATACAAGACATGCTACCTTGCGACTTGCGCTTCCAAAGATCACCTGTTCATTGGAACAGTCATTGCATTTTACACGTAAGAACCTGCTTTTTGGGTCTGCCATTTTTTATCACTCCTTGAAATCGAACTTCTTTGCTCTAAAACAGGGCCTCTGATGTGCCTTGTTGCATTGTGTGCAACGGTACCTGAGCTGTACCCTTTTTGTTGGTTTATCTCCACCAGGCACTTTTGAGAACTTACCACTATTGCCAATTCCGGTTTGTCTCTTTCTCTGCCTTCTAATACGTGTCATCATTGACTCTTTGCCCCTCTTTACCCTCTCCGCAACATGTTCGGTATGGGTCTTGCAGTATGGACAATATGTATTGAACCTTTTTGGGATCTTCATTCTCTACACCTTTTGATTTGGATATTATTTTTTATTTATCAGATGAGCTGCGCCGCGTTTTACCAATCCTCTTGCATTCATTGCAGGCAAAACAACAACGTCCTCTTCGTTGAGTGTGTAATCGCGATTATCTACAGCTTTGAAAGTAGGAAGGTCTTTCAGTATTCGCACAACAAAGTATTCCTCATTTATATTACTTTTGGCTACATCTTCCAGATCCTGTGTGCTGTCATCCTCATTAACTGCTATATTCTCTGCCCGTGCAGTACATGTGGGTGCAGGAACATCCTCTGTATCACCATCTATTCTATGAGGCATTGAGTCATATACCTTCGTCTCAGGGGCGGTAGGGTTCAATATGGGTTCGAGTAGTTCATTTCTGGCCAACCGGATCGCAGAAAGTGTTGAACCATATACTTTTTTTTCGGATGGCAGTAGTTTATCGAGGTCTTGTTTTGATGATGTGTTCGAGAAGGAATTGGACGTTGCACGTGCGGTGATCTTACGAATCCTGCGGATGAAGATCGTCTCGACATCATTGATGGCGCTTTGCATTTCATCTTCCAATATCTTTGCTTCCGGAGATCGCGGATTCTGGATCCGGTTGATCTCGATCTCAAGTTCACGTATATATTCGTCCACACTATTGTAAAAGTCGTGTGGAAGGGGTTTTAATGCCGAAGTGTTCTCTTCACGCAAAAGGTTCTTAAGCTTAGTACGATCCATATTCTGCTGCCCCTCTGCACATCAGGTATATTGCCGCATACTCCGGAAGTTGCTGCACACCCTCTTCCACATAGAGTTCCTTTCCCATCATCTCTACTCCAAAAGGTCTGATCACTTTTAATTGTACCGCCTTTTCGGAGAACACGACCGCATCACTTAAGGGGTAAAAATCCTCCAGTTTGGAGTTGTCAAGTAATGTCACCCGCATTCCGGATCCGCCATGAAGTGATCCTGGCAGGCGGATCAGGCGTTTAATATCAGCAGTGACGGGTTCATCCACGTGTGCCGAAGTCCTGTCTACCGCCTGTGATGCAAGTACGTCGAATATATTGCTCCTGATCGTTGGCAATACACTGACATTACCTTTTTTCATATGTGCTATCATCTTCGGATCATTGAACGCTTCTATCAGACGCTTTGCCGTGATCTTACCAATACCCTCGAAGTCTGTCAGTATCTTGATGGCATTTTCCTGATCGGTCACGTCAGACAGATATGATATAATATATCGGTTGATCCGCCCCGGCCATCCTCCCTCCTCTTCGGATGGGAACCCGGGCACCTGTGCACTTTCCCGTCCCGCATCTCCTCCCACATGTTTTTTTCCAAGTATGTGCTTCATATCAAACCCCCTTCCACTGACATAGTCCACGATTTCCCTCCTCTCCGCACTTTCCAGTGTGCGTACAGACGAGTTTATGATGTGAAAATGATATCCACGCCCTCCGGAAAACACTGTTGTAATATTATTATCAGCAATACCGAAATCGTTTATCAGGAAATCCAGCAATTTGAGTGCCTCTTCTTTCACATGTTCCAGCATATCCGCGTACGATTCTGGTGCTCCCGGCAGGTGGTCAGCATCCAGGTCAAAGATGAGATCTGCTCCTTGCCAATGTTTTTCTTTCATGTTGGGTGCATTCGGGTATTCATAGTAGGCCACCGAATGATAAGCGTGTGCGGGCACCATTGCTGAAAGGTAATCCCTCATCTCCCCCGGTGATCCAAACGATTTATGACGACGCATGATCGTTTCAGGCATCTGATCAAATGATATGAATCCCCACTCACGTGACGCCAGTTCAGGAGGTAGGTGGATACTGGCGCTATTGTAATATTCCTGGAACTTTAACTTTAGGAATCGTTTAGTTTTCTGGTTCATCTTATCATGCCCTCCGACACCAACTCCAGTGGATGGTATAATATGTTGTATCGATCGTTTCATATTAATGTATGATGGACAAGGTTTTATAATCACCTCTTTCATTATATCCTCGTTATGAAACAGGATATGACAAGTGCAGATGTGGCTGCTCTCGTGTCCGAGCTTGCATCGGGCCCGAACTCATTGATCGATGCGAAGATCGGCAAAATATATCAGCCGGCCGACAGTGAGATACGGATCAATCTGTACATCTTCGGAAAGGGACGGGATAATCTGGTCGTAGAGGCAGGCAGACGTGCGCATATGAGCCAGTACATACGGCCAAGCCCCAAGATGCCCCAGTCATTTCCCATGCTTCTCAGGAAACACGTCCTCGGTGGGCGTATCACTTTCATCAAACAATACGATTTTGACAGGATCATAGAGATCGGTGTGGTCCGGGGAGGCACTGATACAGTACTGGTCCTCGAATTGTTCTCCAGCGGCAACATCGTGCTGCTGGATGCCCATGAACCCGGTAACGTTCAGAGGACGCAGGATACGGAGCGGTGAGGTATACGAATATCCTCAGGCCCAGCTTAGTCCGCTGGATGTAGATGTTGATCGGATGCATGAGGTGTTCTTGTCATCAACCTCTGATATCGTCCGAACGATCGCCACGCGTTTCAATCTCGGAGGGATCCTTGCCGAGGAAGTTTGTTTGAAGAGTGGTATCAACAAGACCAAGGCTGCGATCCAGGCGGACAGCGATGAGATCGCTGCTCTCTGCACTGCTATCAAGGATGTATTCTCTCCGATCATTGAAGGAAAGCTCAAGCCCTGCCTGATAAAAAAGGACGTCAATGGCACGCCTGAATATGTGGATGTGTTGCCTTTTGAGCTTGGACAGTATATGGATACTGAAAAAGAGTACGTTGGATCTTTCAACAAAGCCCTGGATGAATTCTTTGGCAAAAAAGCAGCTGAGACGCAGCAAAAGCAGGTCGAAGCTGTGAAGAAGGAACCTTCGAATGTTCTCGAACGTCGTCTGTATCAACAACAAAGTGCGATCAAGAAGTTCGAAAAGGATGCGGAGAATAACTCGATCGTTGCTGAGAAGATATATGAACATTACCAGGACATCGAGCAATTGATGTCAGTACTCGACGTGGCCCGTAGTAAAGGATATTCATGGAATGATATATGGTCCACACTAAAACAGTCCAGGGACGATATACCAGCTGCACGTTCTATCATTAATATCGACCCATCTGCCGGTCTGATCGTCATTGATCTGGATGGCAGGAAGATCAACATCAACATCAGAAAAACGGTTCCCCAGAATGCAGAGACATATTATGCAAAAGCCAAAAAACTCACCAAAAAACGCGATGGGGCACTGCGTGCTATCGAAGATACCCGCCGATCCCTGCAGAAGAAGGAGGCCCGCAAATCCAAGAGGCGCAAGGTCGTGCACAAGCAGCACTGGTATGATCGATTCAGGTGGTTCATGTCATCCGATGGTTTCCTTGTTATTGGTGGGAGAGATGCCGATACCAATGAAGAACTTGTCAAGAAATATATGGAAAAACGTGATATCGTTTTCCACACCCAGACACCCGGCGCTCCTATCACGATCATCAAGACCGAGGGCAAGGATGTTCCAGATACCACACTGAAAGAGGCTGCCCAGTTCGTTGTATCCTATTCAAGCGTATGGAAGTCCGGGCAGTTCAGTGGCGATTGCTATTGGGTAAAACCTGAACAGGTCACAAAGACCCCTGAATCCGGGCAATATCTGAATAAAGGTTCATTTATCATACGTGGAGAGCGAAACTATTACAGGGATGTGGCTGTCGGAGTGGCTGTCGGGCTGAAACTGAAAGGCGAGACCCTGGTCATAGGTGGACCACTATCAGCGGTGTACCAACATGCGGAGCATGTTGTGGAGCTGATCCCGGGAAAATTCAACCAGAATGATACTGCAAAGAAAGTATATCGAATATATGCGGACAGGCTCAAGGACGCATCCTTCGCCAAACAGATCGCATCACCCGATAAGATCGCAATGATGTTACCACCAGGCGAATCCGACATCAAGAATTGATCGTTGTATAATTTATCGTCAATGCTGCTGGAGATGTTACTATGAGAGTCACAAAAAGATATCTTACGAGAAACGAAGGGGAGATCGCACTCACGCCGGAGACACTTGACGATCTGTGGCATCTGAAATATATTGTAGAGAAAGGAGATCTGGTCTTTGCACTCACGAAACGAAAGGCTGACGCTGCTACTGATAAGATCCGGCCTGAGAAGGTCGAGAAAAAGAATGTCAGGTTGGGCATCAGGGTCGATAGTCTGGAGTTCCATAAGTTCTCCAACCGCCTGCGAATACATGGTATGATCGAGCATGGTATGGATACGGGATATCATCATACGTTCAATATCGAGGGCGGTACCAATCTATCCATTATAAAATTATGGAAAAAGGATCAGCTTGAGAGGGTGAACGAGGCTGAGGCTGCGTCTCGTCGTCCAAAGGTGGTCATCGTTGCAGTAGAAGAAGGAGATGCAGACATTGGACTTGTGAGGCATTATGGTATCGAATTGTATGCTCACATCCGACAGTCCTCTGGCAAGGGTGAGGGTACACTTCGCGATCTGTTCTTCAGCGAGATACTGGATAAGCTTACGTATGCGGCATCCAGTACTGAATCTATTGTCCTTGCAGGGCCTGGTTTTACCAAGGACGATTTCCTAAAGTACATGACTGCCGAGAATTCGGATATGGCGGCTGGAGTGGTGGTAGAGGACACCTCGTCGATCGGGATGTCGGGTTTCCAGGAGGTACTTCGCCGTGGTGCAGTGGATAGGATCATGGAGGTATCAAGGATAACACGAGAGGCTTCCTTGATGGATGAGTTGTTGAAGGAGATGGCTATTGAGGGGAAGGCTGCTTATGGTATGGATGAAGTACAGAAGGCACTGGATTATGGTGCCATCGAAACGCTTCTGATCACCGATGAACTTCTCAGGCATCAGCGGGAAGATGGGGATATTGATTCGTTCATACGGCAGGTTGAGCATGCTCAGGGTCACATGGTAGTGTTCAGCACGGAGTTCGAACCCGGAGAAAAGCTCCATGCATTCGGAGGCATCGCTGCTCTGTTGAGGTTCAGGATATAATTGATTGTCAGGTAATTTGATCAGTATTGGATCTGATCCCACTCATATTGGATCGCTCGTCCTGCAGAGTCAATGCATAACAGTTCCTTGCCATCCATATATATGCGTACCACTCCGCCTGATTCGGAAATGGTAACTGCGATTGCGACCGTATCCCTTGTGATCGCAGCTGCGGACACATGACGGCCACCAAGGCCTTTATTGATGTTGATACCTTTTGCATCTATGTCAAGATATCGACCTGCAGCGATGAATAGTCCTTCTCCGGAGACCACAAAGACCCCATCCAGGAGTGCGAACTCTTTGATAGATTCCCAGTTATTCTTGATCCGAACATCCTTTTCCTCATCCGGATGGCCTACATAGGGGTTAAGGATCATTTGATGTGACCGTTGCATGACCTCTTCAGCATCGCCCACAACAAAGGCAGTGCCCACTTTCCTTCCTTCCCGCCCGGTTTCGGCAATGTCAAGGGCTATGGTGAGCAGCGAGCGTATAACTCCTGCAGGAACTCGTTCTTCACATTCGCCTATGGCTTTTAGCATGGGGCTCTGTGTGATATCATGGACGATGATGGCACTTGAATCCATGGATTCTATGATGCCTACAATTATCCCTTTTTTAAGATCGCCGATCAGGTGCTCGATGGCAGCGGTATGTTCAACATGCTCGATGTAACCGGCAGTTTGCTTATTGATCCCTTCGGTGATCTTTTTGGTTTTTCCAAGATCTTCCGAATTGCCCGTAAAGAGATTGTCGATAATGTTCTTTGGTCGTCTGGATACAAAATATATGGGGATGTCGGTAGTTGTCTCATCCAGATATACGTTACCGGATACTACGATCGCACATGCTCCAAGCTCTTCAGCGATCTTGAGTGCCGATGCCGCAATAATCTCTGTGGTGTCCATTTCATCCCTATGTGAAATTCAGTTAATATTATTTATGTTATTATTTGATATATATATTCCCTCATCGACGACCGAAAGAGTCATTCTGTTAGAGGTACATATATTTCTCTGGTGATTATTTTGACAAGGGTATTTATTGCAGTGGATCTGCCCGAGGAGTTCCAGGATCGTATAAGGGAGATCCAGTCAGGGTTCGAGGGTTTCCGAGTGCGGCCGGTGAGATCGGACCATGTGCACATCACTCTGAAATTCCTTGGAGATGTGAAGGAACCACACATGTCCGATATTGCGAATGCTCTGGATAATATTGGCGGGGAACCGTTCGATGCAAGGATCGCAGGAGTGGGTGCTTTTCCCGGGTCTTCGCGTGCAAGAGTTGTATGGCTCGGTGCAGAGGGCAAGTTTGGTGCTTTGCACGACAGGGTGGAGTCAGCATTGTCTCTATTCAATTTCAAGAATGATCGGCACGACTATATTCCACATGCTACTCTTGCCCGGGTGAAACACATGCCTGTTGATCAAAAGGATGAGTTCAAGGCAGTGCTGGATGGGTTGAAAGACGCTCATGTCGGGACAATGCGGGTGGATCGGATACAGCTGAAAAAGAGCACATTGACTCCGGAGGGTCCCATATATGAGACGCTTCACGAAGCCATGATTTGACAGGTAGTTTGTTTGTTGATTGTTCGATCGGAGGGGTTAGATCGTTACCGATCATATTTCTTCATTCTCGTAACTGGAATACCCGCTTGATCGTACGATCTGCCGGTCAGATGTTATGACCAGACATTCTACATTGTCCATACCCTCTATCATCTCTATCCCCTGCTTCTCTCCCAGCACAAAGACTGCTGTTGCAAGGGCATCGGCATCCATTGCGGATTCGGCAATGATAGTAGAACTGATGAGGCCTTTGACAGAATATCCTGTCCGCGGGTCTGATATGTGTGATACCTTTGCTGTGTCACTGAAGTAGCGTTCATAGTTTCCGCTAGTTGCCACTGCCATGTCCTGTATGTTCATTACACTCACTGCGTCACCGTCTTTGTCGGGGTTCTGCAACCCTACTTTCCAGGGATCACCTTCAGGCCCGGAACCGATGTAACGACCGTCTCCGCCTGCGTTCACGAAACCGTTCTCGATTCCGTCTGCCTGCAGTGACTCGATCGCTTTATCCACTGCATATCCTTTTGCGATACCACCCAGGACAATGCCCATGTTCTCCCCCAGAGAGATATTGTTACCTTCGATGACGATCTGTGTGTAATTGACCAGTTCAAGTGTTTCCTCTATCTCATGTGGTGTGGGGGGTTCATGTGTGCCGCCCGGGGCAAATTTGCTCGACCAGAGATCAAGTACTGGTTTGATGGTCACATCGAATGCACCATCACTGATATTAGAATAGTATTTCGACCATACGAGTACGTACACAAGTTCATCATCAGCATTGTCAAGTTGTCCCTTTTCATTGAGCTGGACAAGCTGACTGCTATTGCCGTATGAGGTCATGAAGTCGTCGATATGTTCGATCTGCTCAAAAGCATTACTTATTGCCAGGGAAGCATGTTCCTCATTTTCATCTGCCACGGTAATGGTAACGCTTGTATCCATTATGTCCCTGGTTTGGGTGAATGTCTGTATCGATGAGGATAGATCGGCCGTCTCTCCCCCATTCAGTTGAGTCAGGGAGACTGATACTATAACGATCAATATGAACAAAATTGCGGTCCTGTTATTCATGCATTCTGGAATGGTATGCTTGAATATTAAGCTTAATTCGAAAGCTATAAATAAGGTAAATCAGTCTTTTTGTAAATCAATCATTATTCATTAATTGTAAATTATTATCTTATCAGGAGTATCGATATGAGTGATTCTAACATAGGAACAGGTGCTGCAGTCGATTTCGGTAAAGACAGGTACCTTGCCGTTGCGATACATCAGGTCATGGGAGAATACGGTTGGAAAGGAATTGAGAAGCATTTTGGTGCAGACTACAAGATAATCTATATCAAATCAGATTCTCCTCTGGAAAAGATCGAGGTAAGGGCACATAAAATGGGAAATCGCCTGGATGTGGAGTTCTTAGGTTCTACTCCAAAAAAGGGATTAATGGATAGGGTATTTGATTTCAATGTACGTGAGATCCCTAAAAAGTTCTCACTGAACAATTATATCTCGGATGATATGAAATTGATGAATGAACAACGGCTGAGGAACATCGTGGGCGTTGTGGTAAAGGAACTTGAGGATATCAATAAATAACGAATGTGATATTAATGGCAAAATTGAATGTTATTCTGATTGCGATCGCGGTTGTAATGTTCGCGTTCGCAGGTGTTTATGCAAGCCTCGGTTATTCAGGGAATGAAGTGATCGCGTATCACTATATGACAGAGGGAAGGTGGTCAGAGTCAAGTTGCGAAGGTTGTCATTTCATGGTCTATGATCATGTGGCAACATCTTCTCATGTACAGAGGGATATCAATGAATGGTCTCCTCTGACAAATTTTGATGTTGATGCCGAAGGCAATGATGCATGGGTAGAGAAGTTCGGCCAGTATCATCCGGGTGGCGGAGTGATGGAAGAATACGGTGTTGAGATCGATTGTATGATCTGTCATGAGCAGTATGGTCTGTATGATGCTGAGAAGCGTGCAGCAGCTATTCAGTCAGGCAACATGGAGACTGCGAACAATGCGGCCCTGGTCGATGGAAGGAGTGTGATCCAGAAGGATCCTATACACATCGGTACCTATTTGCTTGATGTTCTCACGCCTTATCCCTTGCTTGTTGTGTTCCATGATTCTGTGAATGGAGCCCCTGATAGTTCATCCTGTTATACGAACTGTCATAGCGGCGATGCGATAACCACTGCTGTTATGTGGGGCGAAGAGGATTATGCTGCTTATGATGTGCATGCAGAAGTGAATTGTGTGGAGTGTCATGTGTCAGAGGGGCATAATATTGCAGGATCGATGCCAGCCCCAGGTGAGGCCAAAGCTGTAGATCATGAGGGCATTCATGGCGAGATCGTACATATGCGCAGTTGCACAGATTCGAGTTGTCATGAAGGGATCTCCCATGGTGGGGTCGTTGATGCGCACCTGGAGTCCATTACATGTGAGTCCTGTCATATCCCTGCGCTTTCAGGAGGAGAACTTGCTGGCGGAACCCCTATCGAGTCGTTCGACTGGTCCAGTGGTGTGAGGGAGGATTCATTAAGGACATCCGATTTCACTCCTGTACTGGAATGGTCCAATGGGATGTCTTCCGGCGAGTTACAGATCATTGATGGAAAGGATGATATTGATGTGAAGCTGGCGCCGTTCAATGTTATCACAGGTATCTGGTGGGACGCGGGTGAAGATGCTGATGTTGTAGAATTCCCGAACACAAGTCGATCGATCGGTGACCCAATTCCAGTATCCTATGTGCAGGATGCAGATGTGGACCTTGATGGCGAGGTGACATACAATGAGATGCGTGGATATGATGGCAACAATGATGGCGCTGCCGATTATCCGGATGCAGTTCTCAGGCATGTGGACCTATACTACCGCCTGGGTCACAACATCGCAGGCTCTGAGGTCGGTATGGCAGATCCGTTAATGTGTGATGATTGCCATGGTGCATCCAGTACCACTTCTCTCCATAATGTGCACTTCAAGGTATTGCCTGATTGTGAAACATGTCATCAGACCACGCCGCCTGTGAACTGGGCAGCATTGGGATATGATTCAGACCCGGCAACCACAAATCCGGCAACGGATTTCTCGACAAAGACCATTGATGTGACGATACCTGGTGAAAAACCACCGGAAGTAGAAAGGGAGTCCGCATTATAAGGAGTTGTTGTTCTTGGCAGATATCAATGTTATGGGGAATATTCCGAAGAAAGTGATAATTCCCCTACGGCAGCACAATGGGACCGATTGTGATCCATTGGTCAAAAAAGGCGATCAAATTCTGGTTGGTCAGATGATCGGAGAATGCAGTTCCGATGATTGTACATGTGTACATTCCAGTGTATGTGGTGAGGTGGTTTCCGTTGAGGATGCACCAAATCCATGTGGGAAAGAAATAAAGAGCGTGATCATAGAGCCTGCCGAGGTAGAGAATTGTGTGGATTTCATCCCTACAGAGGATATCGAGGCCGTGGATCTGATCAAGATCATAAAGGAAGCGGGTATCGTCGAACATTATGGTACCCCGACTCATCGGGTACTATCTCCCGAAGGGAAAGATATTGATTCCGTTATTATCGATGCCACATCATCTGAATGGGTCGACGGACATTTTGATACGCCTGTTCAGTATGGTATCAAGATATTTGGGTCCCTGAAGCTGTTGATGAAGGCAGCAGGGGCTTCAACGGGTGCTATTGTATTGCGTAATGATGACATGGATTCGATCAACGCCTTCGATGGCCTGGTATATGATGACAAAAACATGAATGTTGCCCCCCTTTTAGGAAAAAGGCATATTGGTTATTATCTCAAGGATCAGGGATCGGATATGGTCGTTGTGTCCCATGATCGCATATATGGAAAGGATAGATTGAGTTTGTTCACCCATCATGTAACCGGAAGAAAAGTCCCCGTCAATTGTGCACCAGCTGATGTGGGTATTGCGATATGCAGTATAAAGTCTGCAAAAGCGCTGTACGATATCCTTCATGAAGGCAAGCCCTGTATCGAAACAGTGGTATCGGTCTCAGGAAAGGTAAAGGATCCCCAGAGGGTTCTGGTGAGGATGTCATCGAGGCATGTGGGGGATATGTGGGAGAACCTGCTAAGTTGATAGCTAATGGGGCCATAACCGGTGTTGCCCAGTATACAGATGAGGTGCCGGTCACCAAGGTCACGACGGCTATCACTGTACAGGGCCCCGACGAAATACACTACGACGAGACCATTGCATGTATCCATTGTGCCCGATGTGTGGATGTCTGCCCTGTGGAACTGGTGCCGAGCAGGCTCGCAGCCCTTTCAGATCAGGGGAGGTTCGATGAATGTCGTCAGATGAATATTGTCAACTGTATTGAATGCGGTAAGTGTGCAGCGGTCTGTCCATCAAAGATACATATCCTCCAGCTGATCAGATATTCAAAAGAATCGATTAATAGGGCATATGAGGACATAGCTCCAAAGGAGTCATCAAACCTCAAATTAGGATGCTCTTGTGGAAGTGATTAAAATGACGTTTACTATTTCAGCTCCCCCCCACAGGAAAGATGAGATCACGTTTAAAAAGATCAACTGGAGCAAGATGGCTGCTCTTTTGCCGGTGATCTTGATATCTATTTATTTCTTCGGAATACCGGCACTTGGCATAATTCTTGCTGGTGTGTTATCGGCAATTGTATTCGAGGTTGCAATACAGAAGGTATTCAATCAGAAGATATCTATTGCTGACGGTCATGCGATCATGATCGGACTGATGGTTGCCCTGATCGTTCCTCCGGAGGTTCCAATATGGATCCCTATGGCCGGTTCATTGTTCGCAATAGCTATAGGTAAACATATCTTCGGAGGTATTGGTTCATATGTGTTCAATCCTGTGCTTGCAGCATGGGTATTCCTGAACCTTGCATGGGGTTCTATCATGACTCCGGTATCTTTCCCACAACTGGGTGCTATCTCTAACCTTGTTTTGGAGAACGGTGCGGGCCTGTTGATCGGAGTATCTCCCATTGCACTGTTAGGTGGACTGGTCCTTATTTATTTGAAATACGTAGAATGGAGAATTCCCCTGTCCTATTTCATGACAACGATGGTCCTTGCACTATTGGTTGGAGACAACCTGTCCCATGTCATAACAGGTGCTTTCCTGTTCGGTGTGTTGTTCATTGCAACAGATATGGCAACTTCACCGGTGACCAAGAATGGACGAGTGGTCTATGGTATTCTTTGCGGGATCCTTACTGTGATCTATGGTCATTTTGATAATTATGTCTATGCGGCATTCTATGGTGTGTTCCTTGCAAATTGTGTTTCCTCGTTCATTGAGAACGTCACCCTTCCCAGACCATTTGGGACTGAGTCTTACCTGCAGAACAAGTATCGTAGTATTATGAAAAAGATCCCCTTCGAGAAGCTGGGGGTGTCTATAGATGAGTGAGTCACGAAATGAGGCCATTGAGATCATAGGAAAGCTCGTGTTGGTATCGGTCGTGGCAGCGTTTCTTCTGGGTATGACCTATGTACCAACAAATGATCAGCTAAAGATCAATTACGAAGAGTCACGTAAAATAACACTAAATGAGATAATGCCACAGGCTGATAGTTTTGAGGCAGTGTATGGGGATACTGTCATCAATGAGGAAGGCGATCGCGAGATCCTTTATTATTGTGCAAAAGATACATCCGGCAACCTGATAGGATATGCTTTCTTCCGCGAATATACCGGTTCGCAGGGGATGATCGAGGTTGCAGGTGGCGTGGACTCGTCGTTCAGGACAATTACAGGGATAGACATCATGCGTCATTCCGAGACACCCGGGTTGGGTGCAAAGATAACTGAACCCAAGTTCAAAGACCAGTTCATCAACGTTGAACTGGAGAAATTAAGCCTCTCAGGAGATGGCGGAGCGATAGATTCTATCACAGGTGCAACAATATCCTCGCAGGCAGTTGTGGATGCTCTGAATGCGCAGGTATCGGTCGTGAAAAAGGCAGAGGCCTAACAAAGGTGACATCATGAGTAATGCAATTAATGAATTTATACGTGGGATCACAAAGGATAACCCTGTGTTTGGACTTGTACTGGGCCTTTGTCCCACATTAGCAGTAACAACGTCTGTTGAAAATGCGATAGGAATGTCTGCAGGTACTGCATTCGTGTTAATAGCGTCGAACATTTTGATCTCTATGCTCAGGAAACAGATTCCTTCAGCGGCCAGATTACCTATATTCATACTGATCATCGCGACCTTTGTATCCATCGTTGATATGGTTATGGAAGCATATACGCCTCCTCTTTATGAAGCGTTAGGTGTGTTCATTCCTCTGATCGTTGTCAACTGTATCATCATTGGTAGGGCAGAGGCGTATGCTAACAAGAACAATGTATTCAATTCCTTTATTGATGCACTGGGCAGCTCAACAGGATTCCTGTTAGTGTTGGTGCTAATTGGTGGTATCAGGGAGATTCTCGGGACCGGTCAGATCGTTACATTTGGTTATAATATTGTGGCGATTCCAATGATGGATCCTGCAACATTCATGATCCTCCCACCAGG
>JAIOTO010000013.1 GCA_021106765.1 Methanosarcinaceae archaeon | reverse complement strand
GAGACCAACATCAGCGAGATACCAATGATCAGAGCGATGCTTTTGTATAATGTTTTCATATCGTATCACCTTTTTAATTTTAGGGGAGGGTTCATAAATCCAGAACTCTAATAGTGTACTGTGCCGGTCTCGTATATATGCTTTGTTAAAAAAGTTCCAATGTAATTGTACTTATAATCATCATAGCATTACATTTTCTACGCCCGATGTAATACAGTCATCAAAGTTACCAGGGACATCCGGTAAATTATAACTCATGAAGAAACAATCAATGAATATCCATACAATGATGTGATCGGGTTGTAACACCCGCTCCTATCACTCCAGATATATAGCAGGTCGCAGTGGAAATGCGAAACGTGCTTTATTCTCAGGATCATATTCCGCATCATCAGCACAGAACACGTCCATTGGACATCCGATCACGTTCTCAAAGAATCGGGTTGCTTCCTGAAGGGTTTTCAATTCATCAAGTTCGGTTCTTGAGAACATCTCGATCATCTCTTCCTTCATACCCATAACATCATTGACCAGTTTTTTGGCGAACTTCGGTACTTCCTTGCCGTATTTTCGCATATCGGGATCAGACATCAGGGTCTTTATCAGAGTACCAGGATTGAGATTCCCTTCCTTTTGCATAGATAGTGCAAGTTGATATGCCTTTATTTTCCAGTTAGCAGATGTGTACAGTATCGCCTTTTTCGGTGTGATGCCTGTAACCTTGATGATCTCTTCGATATCGGAGAGGGTACTGCTGACCAGTTCCTCAGAAAGTTCTGCAGTGCTATCCACCAGCGTTTCATCGTATACTGGATAGGACGTCAGAGAAATGGGGTCATTTTCTCCATGTCCCATATTGCTCCAGATCTCCTCACACAGATGAGGTGTGAACGGTGCCATCAGACGTACCCATATGTCCAGTATATCGTAGAGTAATCTTGTACCGCCCCTGCGCTGGTACCACCTGACATCATTGAGCAACAGGAAGAACGAGTTTTGCAGTGCATGTCGGGTACGGATCAAGCTCAGCGATTCATTCGTCTCGAGTATACGCTGCTGCAAACGGCTTATTATCCAGCGGTCAACCAGTGCCAGGTCCCCTCCAATACCGGATGTCAGGCCCGAATCAATGATCTCCTTTGCGAAAGAATAGAATTTGTCCATCTGTCGTCTGGCAGTTTCGATACCGGCATTCTTCCAGTCAGCATCCTGGGTCTGTTCGGCACTGGATAGGATATACATCCTGGAGATATCAGCACCGTATTGCTGCACTGCTTCTTCCAGGGTCAGCAACGGTCCCTTGGATTTACTCATTTTATGCCCTTCCAGGGAAACGAAACCATTGATGGCGATCGAACGTGGCCACTTGTTTTCATCGAATATAGCCACATGGTGGAAAAGGAAGAACAGCAAATGGTTGGGGATCAGGTCCTTGCCTGACGATCTCAGGTCCACTGGATACCAGTACTCAAAATCACGTTTCATGTGGTCAATGGTGGCGGTATCGATGCCGCTCAGGGTGGCCACATCCTCTGAATTTCCATTCCCGAGCAGTACATAATCGAAGAGTTCGGGAACCAATTGTTCTGTTTCAATGCCTTCGGCAATGAACTTGGCCAAGACATAGTATGACATGTAAATGGTGGAATCTCCCAGGGATTCGATCAGCCAGTTCTGATCAAAGGGAAGCCTGGTACCCAGTCCCTTCTTCCGTGCACATGCCTTGTCCTTGAGCCAGTCCACCTTGTTATTGAACTCGGTGCGCAGTTCTTCCGGAACGATATCCATGTTCTCAATACAGTGATACACCATTTCCTTCCACTCTGGGTTGGAATAGTTCAGGAACCACTGTCCTTTGACCATATTAACGACACAGGATGTGCCACAGCGACAGACCACCGGTTCACTGAACTCATAGAACACTTCCCCGATCCCGTTCTCTATAAGGTCTCTGGTAAGTATATCCTTGATCCTGGAAACACTGACCCCTGCATACTTGCCGGTGATCTCCTTCAGGACCCCTCCATGGAACTCGCGGCGGTAGACCACTTTCGTGGCATCCTTAGCAGCCGGATCGTCCTGGTCCTTCACATTGTACTGTTCCACAGCCTCAATAGCAGGGAACTCACCGAACTCGGGAACCTCGATAAGTGAGATGAACTTTATGTCCCGCAGGTCCTCTGTGATACCATATTCACTCAGGTCCCGGTCATAGAGATCATGCAATGCCAGATAGTCGTAGGGTGCATGTGCAGGTACACTCATCACGACACCGCTTCCGTTCCCCCCCATTACAAAGGAGGCGGGTAGGGTGATGACCTTGTTGCCTGTAAGGGGATTTGTCACCTTAATACCGATGACCTCTTTTGGGTCCACGTTCCCGATAAACTCTACTTCATGGTCTGTGAACGTCAGTTTGTTGTATGCTTCCTCACTGACCATCCACACTTCATCGTTATTATCCTTCCTGACCCTGATCTTCACATAAGTAATATCAGGATTGATCCACAGGTTCGTTACGCCAAAGGTGGTCTCCGGCCTCAGGGTCGCACAGGGCAGTATCATGCCCTCATAATTGAATTTGATAAGCGTGTAATCAACAATGTTCGCTCCTTCCCCATGAAGGATATCATGATCCTCCACCGGGTTGTTGTCGTTGGGACACCATTTAACAGGATGTGAGCCCTTGACGATCAACTCCTTCTCATGAAGCACTTTGTACTGCCACTCGATGAACTTCTTGTAGGTTGGATCAGTGGTGGTGAACTTTCGTCTCCAGTCAATGGAATATCCGATATGGCGCATCGCATGCTCAGCCTGTACCTTGAAATAATCCACGATCTTCTCCGGAGTGATCAGGTCATTGAGGATATCCATGGGTATCCCATGGAGTTCGGAATATACTTTTATGGTCGGAGGGTCCCGGTTCGCGATCAGCTCAGCCAGTCCCACGATGGGCGTGCCTGTTACATGGAATCCCATAGGATAGAGGACATTATATCCCAGCATCCTCTTGTGTCGTGCTACGACGTCGCCAATGGTGAAGGTACGGGTATGTCCGGCATGGAGGTTCCCGTTCAGGTAGGGGTAGGGGATCGTGATAAAAAACTTATCTCGCTCATCGGGTTCGGCTTCGAACACGCGGCTGTTGATCCATCTCTCCTGCCATTTTTCCTCGATCTGGTGTGGATTATAATCCTGCTGCATAGTACTGCTCCGCTGCGTTCTGGGATATTTAGTTCTCCAGTACGGCTTTGCGTATGGCCTCGATGGTAGCATCCACCACGATAGGTTCGGCAGAAACGCTGATGACCTCTTCCGGGTCCTTGAGCAGATGCCCTGTGGTCACGCACACAACTGTTTCATCGTGCCCGATCACGCCGGAATCAACCAGTTTCTTAAGACCTGCCACTGATGTTGCACTGGCAGGTTCAACACCGATCCCTTCCAGCTGTGCCAGCCATTTCTGTGCCTGCACAAGTTCATCATCTGTGACACTATCAGCAGTACCATCTGACTCGTAGATGGCCTTAAGGGCCTTACGTGCGTTCACTGGATTTCCGATACGTATGGCTGTTGCAATGGTCTCCGGATCCTTCTCGGGTATTATGTCGTCGGCCCTTTCTCTGACAGCTTTTACGATGGGGCACGCTCCTTCGGTCTGGATGCCTGTCATCTTTGGAACACGGTCAGTGATGCCGAGTTTCATGAACTCTTTGAAGCCTTTGTAGATGGCGGTGATGTTTCCCGCATTGCCCACAGGCAGTACGATCCTGTCCGGCACATTGAATCCAAGCTGATCCACGATCTCGAACCCGATGGTTTTCTGGCCTTCCAGCCGATAGGGGTTGATCGAGTTGAGCAGGTATATCCTTTCCTCATCACAGAGTTTGCGCACCAGATCAAGGGCTTCATCGAAGTTCCCGCGGACGCTCAATACTTTTGCACCATGCATCAGGGCCTGTGCGACCTTACCCAGTGCGACCTTACCTTCCGGCAACAGGACCACTGCAGGAATGCCTGCTTTGGCGCCGTATATGGCCAGGGCAGCCGAGGTGTTCCCTGTGGATGCACAGGCCACGGTCTTCATTCCAAGTTCGATAGCTTTTGACACACCAACGGTCATGCCCCTGTCTTTGAACGAGCCGGTGGGGTTCATTCCCTCATGCTTGACGTACAGTGACCTGACCCCGATCTTTTCAGCAAGTCGGTCGCATTTGTAGAGAGGAGTCCCACCTTCCTGTATTGATACAGGTTCCTGCTCGATAGGAAGTAATTCTTTATATTTCCAGACCGAGGGACACACTGTCTTCAAGACATCCATGTCCAGTTTGATGGTGGAATAGTCATATATCACATCCAGTAGTCCCCCGCATTCACATGTGTAGAGGACATCGGTCTTTGAGTATGTCTTACCGCATTCTATGCATTCTAAATGGTACATTGAAGATCACCTGATATTTTGGAATTGATAATAATTGACGATTATAGTGCCAGATCAGATTGACAACACAGATAAAGCACTCTAAGTATTTGAGTGAGCATCTATTAGTTCACCCCTTATATATGGATTGGTGAAACTTCTTGTTACTCTCAGCGGAACCAGCACAAGTAGTTACCCATATGGATAACATATACTATCCAAATGAGTACGTTTATATGCATGGCCCCCCATTGTAGGGATGTCTATGAATCACTCTCAGCCTTTTATCCTGAGTACAGCATCCTATCCACAACCTTCTTTCTCATGGCGAGAGTGATTATTCCTTTCTTCTATTTATTTCCCGTCCGATCCGACCGTTATACTTATTGAACCAGAACATAATCATGTTCCATGGAACAGCAGATCCTTGAAGGCATAGTTGTTATCGATGAGTTGCATATGTTCATCGATAGATTGCGTAACATCTCCCTGGCACATGATGTCACATTACAGGCTATGAATGCTGACCTGATAGCCGGGTCCGGACATCTTGATCTTGCCATACGAAATGCCACCCGGGCCATGGAGGAACACAGGAATGTGGCAAAGGACCTGGGTGTCGAGATCATGCGATATGCTTCCGGAAAACGGCAGATCGGGGCTGCATTTTCCATTGGTCTAACAGAGGGCAAGAATCGGGCAGTGTTCGTGATCATAGGAGATGCGGTGGGAGCTGCAGCCAATGACGTGAGGGAACTGATCGCCGAGCAGCCCTTGTTGAAATATTCTCCATCGAAAAAGAACGGGATCATTTCACAGTTCGACATCACCGATGCTGAGCTTGAAGCTGCGGGAGAGGAGACGATACCTTCTCTTGTTGTGGAGCGGGTTGCGCTTGTGGATGTGCTGAAGTGATGGTGCGGAAAGTGAGTTGAATCGATCAAAATTTGGAATTCAAGCCTTTCACCTAACGAAAAAAGCAAGCATACAAAATGTAAAGGGATGAAAATAAAAAAGGGGTGATGCTCGCAATGTGCGGGCATCGATGTAAAGGTTTTAACCGAAGAGTGCTCCAAGACCGGCCATGCCGCTCTCTTCTTCCTCTTCTTTCTTTTCTTCAACTGCTTCTTCCTCAACCTCTGCTGGGGCCTCTGCGGCTGGTGCAGATGCTGCAGCCGGTGCTGCGAATGCAGCTGTTGCCATTGCTTCCTCGATGTCTACATCCTCAAGGGCTGCAACGAGTGCCTTTGCACGTGCTTCGTTAACTTCGGTACCTGCTGCAGTGAGTACTGCAGAAACTGCATCTTCTGTAATGTCTTTTCCAGCTTTGTGTAGTAAAAGTGCTGCGTATATATATTCCATTGTAAATCACCATTTTATAGTATAAATTTCAATTATCGATCATCCGAAGAGTGCACCGAGACCAGCCATACCGCTCTCTTCTTCCTCTTCTTCTTTCTCTTCCTCTACGGGCTCCTCTACCTGCTCTGGCTCTGCCACTACAACTGTCTCAGCTACTGCACCGAGAGCAGATCGTAGTTCATCACCAACAGCAGCATCATCGTTGCCGGAAGCAACTGAAGCAAGTGACATCATCTGTGAATGTGCCCTTGAAAGAAGTGTATCCATTATTTCGGGTTCGAGAACAGCTGCATTGACACCAACATTTCTTGATTCCGATACAGCCTTTGATATCAATGTGCTGATCGTTGTTGTCGTTGGGTATACCGCATTCACTGAAAGGTTGAATGCCTGCTGTGTTGCACTTACGATATTGGAGAAGTATTCAGACTCATCTATCGCCAGTATGTCAGGAGTGAATATTGATCCATTCTCGACCACTGCTTTCAGGTCAAGACCTACCTCCACCGGGAGGATCTCAAGTCTTGAAAGCATGGAAGCAAGTTTCTGGGAAACTACTGACCCTTCCTCTGCGACTACCTTGTCCTCACGTATGACAACCTTGCCGCCATCGATGGCTGCAGGGATCCCTGCTGCCTGGAGATCACCAAGTATTGGACCCGGTGGGAAGCTTGTTGGTCCTTTCTCTACCTTAATATCAGAGGGTGCAACAGCCCCGGCCTTTATTGGGGAAGGTGTCTTGCCCTGCTCAAGCAACTTGTACAGCTTGAAAGGATTCTTATCGGTAAAGATCAGTGCGCATTGCTCCTCAAGGAAGTCGATCATCATACTGGCATCTTCGCCAACCTCTTCCAGCGCTCTTTTTACGAGAGTGATCCGGGCGACTTTCAGAACAGCCAGATCCTTGAGATCACGCCTCATCATCTGAAGCTGCTTTGCCGGAATGCCTCCGACTCCTACAATACCAAATAATGGATATGAACTTACGAGATCTTTGATCTCTCCTATTTCCTGTTTCTTCCATGCAGGAATATGTTCGCTGTGGTGAACGTCTACCATCACATCACCCTCACAGACTTACCCATTGTGGTCGTAACGTAGATTGATTTGAGATTGTGTTTGCCTTTCTCAAGTGAGTGTTCGACCCTATCGACAATTGTTTCGATGTTCTCTGCAACCTTTTCGGAGTTCATTTCCTTTCGACCAACAGCCACATGGAATGTAAGCTTGTCCTTGGAACGGATACGTATCGAGTTCCTGGAACTGTTGATCAGATCAGCAATATTCTTATCAGGGGTCAATGGGACTGGCATCTTTCCTCTGGGACCCAGTATTGCACCTAAAGACTTACCTATTAGAGGCATGTACTGAACTTCTGCAATAAAGAAATCGCATTCGTTCGCAAGACTTCTCGCCCTGCTCTTATCCTCAGCAAGTTCCTGTATGTCCTCTTCCGAAAAGACATAATCACAACCGGCATCCTTTGCCTGAAGTCCAACATCACCCTTTGCAAAAACAGTGATCTTGAGATCTTTTCCAAGTCCATTGGGGAGAAGGATCTCTTCATCCACACGATTCTTGGGTTGACTCATATCAAGGTTCTTCAAGTTAATTGCCAGATCTACGCTCTCTGAAAATTTTCGTTGCGGAGATTCGTCAAATAACTTTTTGACCGCATTTACTATAGTTTCTTCTACCATTATGCTCCTCCCGTAGTGATCATATCGGCAGGGATAGTCCCTGCCTTCGACCAATGCAAAAAAACATCATTGGTCGGGCGACCTGATCGGCCTACTACGGACAGTGATCATTATCTGTACACGGACTCAATCATAATTGAGCAATTATTCTTAAACTTAACGGTTAACCGAAATGATCTGTAAATAATTATATCGAACAGGTATCTGGTCACCAGGCCTCTGCGGCCAGTACATCATCAAAATTACCCTCATTGATAGCTTTCTGGCAATCTCTTGCATCCATGCCCTCAGCCGTAACGCCCATAGGAACACAGGAACCGAGCACCTCTTTTACTGCACATTTAAGTGAATAAGAGAGCAGATCATCCTTTTTCATACGGGCAACCTTTGCTATCTGTGGAATAGTGATATCCCCTACAACCTGTGTACCCGCCTCGCCAGCACCTTTTTCGATACCAAGCTCCTGCAGGATCAACGCAGACGTTGGTGGAGTACCCACTTCGATCTCAACATTCTTGTCGTCGTCCACAATGATCTTTACCGGAACCTGCATCCCGTTGTAATCTTTTGTTTTTTCATTGATACGGTCAACGACATCTTTAATATTCACACCGATTGGCCCAAGAGCCGGACCTAGGGGAGGGCCTGGATTTGCTTTCCCGCCTGGGACCAATGCTTCAATAATATTTGACATTTGAACATCACCTTTCTATTGTTTGTAATAAGAATCTATGTTATTCTTTCAATTTCATTTCTGGACATGATCCGAGATCAGGACTTCTCGTCCTCTTTCCGGAGCACTCTCACTGTGTCACCACGGATAGTGATGGGGATTGGAACAACTGCATCGAACAGTTCCACAGTGATCTCCTCATGGCCCTCATCAACACGTTTTACGCGCGCTTTCTCGCCCTTGAACGGACCAGACGTTATCTCGATGATACCACCCTCTGTGATACCTGTCACCGTTGGTTTTGGTGTCAGGAAATGCATGATCTCATCAATACTGGATTTACCTTTTACCACCGTACGAGCATGAGGAACTTTCTCGATAACCTGCTCCACCGCACCAGAATCCGGGGACTCCAGAAGGACATATCCTTTTAGCTCATCCGGAGAAAGGATCGCCCGTATATCAAGCTGATCTTTTCTTGCGACCTGTGCCAGCAGACCTGCAACGGTACGTTCCTGATTCGCAGTTGTTTTGACAACGAATATAGTTGTATCTTCACTCATGGAGTTACACCCATTTCGGCGCTTCCGTCAGCAGTACATAAATGATAAAACCAACAATTCCTATAGCTAGAATACCTAACCCTGCAACTTTGGAGATCATGATAAACTCCTCATTGGAAGGCTTCTTTGCTAATTTCAGGACTCTCAGATATGACCTGAGAATCTGGACAATGTTGCGGTCCGTTTTTGCTGATTTAAGTATATTTCCTGCCAAACTATTCACAACCAGTTTTTATCCATTTAGACATCAGAGTATTAGATATAGGGATACCTACACATCAACCATGATATAAAACTGTAGCGCCATCAGATAGGGTACACTGCTAAATACCTTCAGGTTCAGCTAATCTGTACAATTATCCCAATATCCAGACAGCGCCGGACAGTTCATTTACTTAACAAAGTCAATCCCATATCTGCGGGTTACATTCTGTGCACTGCCATGTCCGTATATCTGAGGAGATTTTACCCCGGTAACAACGATCATAGTACGAACCGTCTGATCAAGTGATGGATCAACCTGGGCACCCCATATCAAACGAGCACTTGGATCTATCCTGCTGTAGACCTCCTGCACAACACCCTCTGCCTCGGAAATAGTCATATCCTGACCTCCGACAACATTGACAAGTGCAGACGTCGCACCCGAGATATCCACATCAAGCAGTGGACTCCGTAGCGCCTTCTGGACAGATTCCGGAGCCTTGTTCTCACCATCTGCCTCACCAAGACCGATCATTGCAACACCGCCATTCTGCATAACGGTCCTGACATCCGCAAAGTCCAGGTTCACAAGACCGGGCTTTGTGATAAGCTCGGTGATACCTTTGACCGCCCTCATCAAAACCTCATCTGACACCTTGAACGCTGCCTGTAGCGGCAGGCGAGGAACTACCTCGAGCAATTTGTCATTTGGCACGACGATCACTGTATCTGCAACATCACGCAAACGTTCCAGACCAGCTTCTGCATTGGTGCGGCGAACCTCGCCCTCAACACCGAATGGCAGGGTGACCACAGCAATGGTCAACGCGCCTTCATCGCGTGCAGCCTCTGCAACAACTGGTGCAGAACCCGTACCAGTGCCTCCGCCAAGTCCTGCAGTGATGAACACCATATCCGAACCCTTGACCGCTGCCCCGATCTCATCAAGGCTCTCAAGTGCCGCATCTTCTCCGATCTGAGGGAGACTTCCTGCACCAAGACCCCGTGTCTTCTTCCTGCCAATAAGGATCTTATCATCCGTATCAACGCCCAAAAGATGCTGCGCATCCGTATTAAGAGCAACAAGATCAGCACCCTTGATCCCCTCATCATTCATACGCTGGATACTGTTGGAACCGCCGCCGCCACATCCAATGACCTTTATCTTCGTCTGCAGCTCCATCAGCATTTTCTCAAGTTCTGCATTGACATCCTTTTTCCCGGATGTAGGTGAACGAACACGTCTCTCATCCGCAGACCGCGCTAATGCCTCTTCTACTATGGATTCCATTAATATCTCCTCTACTATAGTAATAACGACAAACTATGTTTAAATGATCACATTCCTGAGAGTTAATTTATTCAGTATGTTCTCATGCACCATATCAGGACTTATAGTTTTTCCAGCGATCACAACTGGGTGACCTTCTGCCAGCTTCCCGAACATGGGGCCATGAGGCACTCCCAGTTCAGTGGCCAACTTCGGACTAAATCGACTATCCGTGATACACAATGCATTCTCAGATGGAATATACTCAATTTCATAATGTTCTTTTAGTATTTTAATGCATTCGTTTATAACCTTTTCTAACAGAACTTCGACTTCCTGAGATTTGAATACCAGAAGATCATTGGAAACTGTTCCATTCTCGCGTTCGATATACACTACATCCAGACTCTGCAACGACCTCACCAGATTGTTCCTGTCCACAGACCCCACCTGCCGAACAAGGGTCTCATCAAGCCTTATGAGTTTCATCGAAGGCATATCAGCTGAATTGATGGAGATCCTCTCGCGAATATACTCCCGCATACCGTCCGCAAACCTCACACGCCCTGAAGGGCATACCTGCTGCGCTTTCTGGAACACATATTTGAACAGGTTCCACGGAATACCGTTCATCTCCCGGATATCCCCTTCCCTCAACACCAATAGACCCCTATCATTGGCCATCGTCCCTATTCGAAACCTATCATCGGCGGACATGGCTTTCCTGTCAAGATACACAAGATCTGCACCGGATCTTTCCACTGCCTGAGCGAACATGTTCTCATCAACATACTCAAGCTGATAGTTAGGGAAATTGTGTCCGAACGTGATCCCCGTCTCAAACAACAGCCCCGACTGCCGGGCCGCATAATGCCCGCCGCCAAATCCCACCGCTACCGGCACCTTCTGACGATCGATGTTAAGTATTGATCTGGCCACCACATCGCCTGCACGAACATCATTCCACTCCTCTTCCCCACTACCGATCTCAGCATAGACCGAAGGTACATTCAGATCCGTAGGACCATGGTGGGTAGACTCCATGGAAACATCATAATCCATATCCTGCGACAGCTGACGCATTGTCATGAGAATGGACCTCAACGCATAAGGTGCCGCCCTTGCAAGCTCTCCCGGGTTGCCCCCGAAATCCGCAGCGTTTGGATTTCCGGTTATGTGTGCAGTCAGTAATTTTCGCCCGTCATCACTCTTGTGTTTCGATGCAAAGACAAGGATACTGGCAGGCATCCCACACTCCTCGAGCTTCCTGTCGATACCATCCTGGTATATGTGATGCGACACGACCTCCACAAGCCTCATTCCATCGTACTCATACACTGTTGACAGGTCCTCAAAATCGTCACACTGAACATCGACGACCGACCACTCCCGCATCGAATGCAGGTGATCCTTGATATTCTGGCTTGCGGGATCTACTCTGGAACAGATGATCGTCATCTTCGGAACATTATTCCCATATGCAGTTGGTGGTAGTGTCATTCTGTCAGCCCCATTGTTTACGATCACAGACTTCCATACACAATAATATCCTTGATCTCTTGCTCATTTTTCAGTATATCTTCATGGCCTTGATATTCATAACTTCATAGAAACCGAAATGAGAG
>JAIOTO010000037.1 GCA_021106765.1 Methanosarcinaceae archaeon | reverse complement strand
GCATGGAGGACGGAATAACGATCTGTCCCTTGCTACTGATCGTTGCAGTTCTTATGTCCACAATGGTCATATCTCTACCTCATTCTACTCATTTATCTATCAGAATGTCTTACATGTAAGATTATTAGTCCATTGGTTTACTCGCATATAGCACTTATGGGGCAAAAAATGTGTATTCATTTGATACCTGCGAGAAGTGAGTTATATGATGGTATTATGGATGATACAGTTTCAAATCCATCTCACGATTTCGTTGTGCTACAACTTGTTGTTATCATTTTTTAAAATAATGGGATAGTATCTTCTTGAATTCAACAACATCGAAAGGTTTGGGAATATAATTCGCACATCCTGTTTCGATGAAGCGTTCCCTATCCCCTCCCATAGCATGTGCGGTCACGGCGATCATCGGTATGTTGGCAGCATTGGGATGAGTTTTTAGTTCCGCAAGGACCTCTGGCTCATCCAGCAGTATCAGGTCGATATCTTTACGTCTCAGGGCAACAATTGCTTCAGGAATGGTGGCAGCCTGGCAGACTCTGTGTCCTTCCCTTTCCAGCAGAACAGTGGTCAGTTCCAGGTTAGCCGGGTCGCCATCTACTACAAGGGTATAGCGCATAACTTCTTATCTCCTGTAACCGATCGGGATCATGAGTGTGCTACTTTCGCCCGGATCGACCATCATGTTATCATTTTTCCGTGCATCCTGTTCTCATCTTCCTCATCGCGATGAATATGTTGGTATCTGTAACTGTAATGGCTGAACGTGCCAGATCATTTTAACTCATCTATACAGGTATTGTCGATGTATTTATAGTTAGGGGTTTAGATACAACGTATTGGCTATAGTACTAACATAGTACATTGTCATTTTACCACCTCTTCAAACCAGGTACCGGATCATCACCTCAAACAACAGCTTTGTATCATACCTGGATCAGTTCCACATCGATATTTCCCGCATCCTGGTTCTCAATATCGATGAGGGCAGCATAGCCCTGTGATGCCATGCCGGGGTTCACGACCACGGTGCCGTTCTGGTGTACTACTCCGCGGGCTTCGTGGATGTGTCCGCATACGATAAGGTCCGCACGGCCCAGGAATTTGGCGATGGCAGAGGAACCCACATTGCCGGCGGGGATTGCGTCCACAGTGCCTTTTGGTGGTGCGTGGGTCAGGAGTACGAGCCGGTGGTGAGGCGTATGTTCAGCCTCGGTGAACAGGGGCTCCAGAAGGCGTTCGATCTCTTCCTCCTGCAATTCAAAGGGTGTGTTGAAAGGTGTGGGGTTGGAGCCGCCCAGTCCGAGAAATATGATGGTGTTGTGGCTGTTGCTGCTGATATCTCTGTTGTCACTGTCATCATCGTTATTGTTGTCATCATCAACGATGGTCCAGGAGGTGTTGTGGAGATTGACCGCACGGGTCTCATCCAATATGTTGATCATGGATCGGGGGTCACAATTGCCGGGAATGGCGAGGGTGGGTTGCCCGAACATGTCGAGCAGTTCCCTGGCTTTTTCGGCAGGTCCGAAATTGGTAATGTCCCCGGCGACCAGTACGAGGTCCACGTCTCCCGCCCTTTGCTGTATGGCTGCGATCTTCGAGTAATCGCCGTGGGGATCAGAGATGGCAAGGATGCGCATGGTTGTTTTCGTCTCCCTGGATCATGTGGCTCGGGTGCGTAGGCTCAGAAACGTCGGTCTCCGCCCAGGAGGCCTCCCAGTGCTCCTTCTCCTATACCGGCAATGCCTCCGCGCTCGCCTCTACTTTGTGAGGACGGTCCTGTGGCGGCTCCGATCCTGTCGGCCAGGCGTGAGAATGGCAGGCTCTGCAGGTATACAATACCCGGGCCGCTTACCGTTGCAAGGACCATACCTTCACCTCCGAACAGGGCATTCTTGAAACCGCCAATGAATTGGATGTCATAGTTAACGCTGTCCGAGAAGGCAACGAGACAGCCCGTATCCACTCTCAGTGTCTCGCCAGCTGTAAGTTCTTTTTTGATAATGGTTCCGCCTGCATGCACAAATGCCATGCCTTCTCCTTCCAGGCGCTGGAGGATGAATCCCTCACCGCCGAACAGGCCGGCACCGAGTTTCTTAGAAAAGGCCACTTCTATATTCACACCGTCAGCTGAGCATAGGTATGCATCCTTCTGGCAGAGGAAACGTCCTCCCAGGGAACCCAGGTCCAGGGGTATGACCTTCCCCGGGAATGGTGCACCAAAAGCCACATGACTCTTACCGGAACCCTTATGGGTGAAGGATGTGATGAAGAAACTTTCGCCGGTCACCATTCGTTTGAAGCCTTTGAGAAGTCCTCCGCCGGTGGAGGTCTGCATCTCGATACCGGGTTCCATGTACATCATGGCTCCTGCCTCAGCACGCACGGTCTCGTTCGGGTCCAGTTCGATCTCAACGATCTGCATGTCACTTCCAATGATCTCATAGTCGATTACATCTGTCATTCATATCACTCCTGTTAGGATTAAATGTACCATTAGGTATAATGCCCAACACCTTTATAAAATTACTGTGGAGTGTACTATCCACCGGCAGATCCCACAGTGTTGGGCGTGTTCCTGCTGGTCAAACTTAAATATGACAAGATGGTTTATCGGCACGGATGATTCTGGATCAATTAACAGTAAGACCGTAAGAATTAGGTTAAATAAATTAAAGAGGTTAAATATGCGACATTTCCTGATCATAGCCCATAAAGCACTGACAACCGGTGATTTTTCGCTCAACGATATGCCTGGCTCAGCAGGACGGATGGACATTCTCTGCAGATGTATCAATACGTCACTGTTCCTCTCTCATGACATGCGCAGGGACGTGCAGGTGCATCTGGTGCTGCTGGGTGACCCTGATCCTGGAAAGATCGTGCGTTTTGACGGTGAGACCCTCAGGTATCTGAGCCCGGACGAGAGGAGCAGCGGTTCACTGATCAAAAAAGCTCTCCAGAAAACCGCTGGTGACATGGAAGTAAGATCCACTCCCGGCGTCTTTATCAGACGAGGTGGGCTTGACACACTGTTATCTGAGTTCAAGAAGCATGGTGTTAACCTCATCTATCTGCGGGAGGATGGGGATGACATCCGTACTACTGACGAGCCGCTGGACAATGTTGTATTTATACTTGGAGATCATGTTGGTGTCACTGATGAGGAAGAGGAACTAATAACGGCTGCAGGTGCAAAACTTCTGTCAGTTGGTCCCCTGTCACTTCATTCCGACCACTGTATTACGGTTCTTCACAATGAGATCGACAGACGTACTTACACATGACACAACAGAGAACTGTTCGATCATTGATCATAGTCTATCATCACAGTAACAATTGATAACTAATAATCAATAATTAGTGATCAACAATGAATATTCAAACATCTATCATCAGATCCCCATCATTAAATATCTGCCATCAAACACATGCAATCAAGTGATCAAATGAACATACTCGAAACCGCAGAACGCATCGTTCAGGAAGGTCCCATATGCGACCACTGTATGGGCCGTCAGTTCGCGAAACT
>JAIOTO010000057.1 GCA_021106765.1 Methanosarcinaceae archaeon | reverse complement strand
TATCCTGACCCTGTAGTACTGAATAGCACTTCCGACCAACACCATCCCCCCATATCCGTTTAAGAACGTCGTTCACATACAGCAGCTCGTAGGTCTCCGGATCAGCAACGTATATTGCCTCCTCCATGTTTCCAAAAATTGAAAGAAGTTGTTCCTGTTTGCGATAAAGCGCCTGCTCCGCCTGTTTGTGTTTGGAGATATCACGCAATATCCCAATAGCATTCCATTTCCCATGGAGCTTTACCGAAGAGAGAGACAACTCGATCGGAAATTCGTCCCCATTCTTCCTTACTGCGATATATTCTGTGACCTTATCGACACCATCCCCTTTGCCAGTGCCTTTAAAGCTACTGATACCCTTTTCGTATTGTTCACGAAACCGCTCTGGTGCAAGGATATGATGTAAGTCCTTACCTATTATTTCATTGGTCTTATATCCAAATATCTCCTCTGCTGCATTATTCCAATAGGAGACATGACCATCGTGGTCCATGAAAATAATGGCATCCTTGGCAGCGGTGGTGATGGCATTGATTATTTCCCCACGTTCCTTAATCCTCCCCTTGAGCTCATTTTCCAAACTCTACACCCCCACAGTGAAAAATATATAAGATCATATCGTATAACCCAAAGAAATCTTCGAGTCCAATTTCTATTTAAAATACTAGAGAATTATTATAAATAACTTACCCTGTTGAAAAACAATGGGACATGATATTCTGAAACCTTTGGGTGTTATATGCAAATACATGCCACAAAGTTACTGACTGTTCCATCAGCGATTCTTTATACCCATGTTCCTGTCGATATCCGCAGCAAATTTTTCAAGATCATCGAATATGCGATCGGAATCACGTCTCATTTCCTGGACAGCTGCTCTTAGACTGCCGCCACGCAGACAAAGCGTCCGTTTCTTTCGATACACCAGTCCTGAATCTATCAGGCTCCTGAGATGATGGTTCACTCTCGACAAGTTGATCCCAAGAGCATCTGCTATCATCTTGGAGGTGACCTCCTCGTCCTCAGATATCCGATCCAGCATGCTCATGACGATCCTTGTGGATGTATTCTCCACATCCCGCCCAGATGAAAGGCCGAAGCTGTTACAGAACCATAAGAGATCATCATCCAGATCCTTCATCCGGGGTTTCTCAAGATTGATCAGAATGATCTGTCGAGTCATTATGTACAATATATGGAATGAACATATATAAGTGTTCCCTGATTGTGTTGATATGATTTCGATATAATGTATATGATATGTAGATTATGCATAAGATTTAAATATACTATAGAACATTATGACATATTATTACTCATTAAAACAACTTATAGAAAAATAGCCGGTCAGGACATATAATGCGTGAACAAATTAATGAACGAATTGACTAACGGAACAACGAACGAATTTTGATATAGGAGGCTAACAATGGACTTGAATCGTTTTACCCAGAAAGCACAGGAAGGGATACAGAACTCATTTACCATCGCAGCCAGGTACTATCATCAACAAACGGATTGTGAACACCTACTACTCGCCCTGATGGAACAGACGGGGGGACTCGTTCCGACGTTGCTTGAAATGATGGATGTTGCCCCAGCCACTGTCGCTGATGAACTTGAACAACACCTTTCGGAGCTGCCACGGGTATCGGGACCCGGAAGTGAGCAGGTCTATGTGACCCAGAAGTTCAATCGGGTGGTGGACACTGCAAATTCTCAGGCAAAGGAAATGAATGACGAGTATACCAGTGTCGAACACATCCTGTTGGCGCTGCTGAAGGAAAAGGACAGTTTCAGTAAGAAGCTTTTGGAAAATGCAGGCATCACCGAGGAGCGGCTGCTCCAGACGATCAGAGAAATAAGGGGGAACCGGCGCGTGACATCAGAAAATCCGGAAGATACACTTGAACCATTGAAGAAATATGGTATTGACTTTACCGAACTGGCTACCCAGGGAAAACTGGACCCTGTTATCGGCAGGGACCATGAGATCAGGCACACCATTGAGATCCTGTCCCGCAGACGCAAGAACAACCCCGTATTGATAGGGGAAGCCGGTGTAGGCAAGACAGCTATCGTAGAGGGACTGGCACAACGTATCGCCAAACGCGATGTTCCCGATTCAATGAAGAACCGCCGCATCGTTGGCCTTGACATGGGAGCACTCATCGCCGGCGCCAAGTTCAGGGGAGAATTTGAGGAACGGCTCAAGGCTGTCCTCGGGGAAGTGGCCGAGTCCGACGGCGAGATCATCCTGTTCATCGACGAACTCCACACCATCGTGGGAGCCGGAGCTACCGAAGGTGCCATGGATGCAGGCAATCTGCTCAAACCCATGCTAGCCAGGGGAGAATTGCATTGTATCGGAGCAACCACCCTTAATGAATACCGCAAATACATCGAAAAGGATGCCGCCCTTGAAAGACGGTTCCTGCCTGTACTGATAAAACAACCGGATGTGGAGGCCACCATTTCTATCCTGCGTGGACTCAAGGAACGGTATGAAGTACACCACGGCGTCAGGCTCAAGGATACCGCCCTGGTCGCCGCAGCTATATTGAGCGACCGCTATATCGCAGACCGCTTCCTGCCGGACAAGGCCATCGACCTGGTGGACGAGGCAGCAGCCATGGTCAGGACAGCCATTGACAGCAAACCCTCGGAACTGGATGAAGCCGATCGAAAGCTCATGCAGCTTGAGATCGAACGTGAGGCACTCAAGAAAGAGAAGGATGCCGCATCAAAGGAAAGGCTGGAGAACCTGACGAAAGAACTGGCTGATATCCGCTCAGAGTCTGATGCCGTGCGCGCGCGCTGGGAAAGCGAGAAGAACATGATCGCAAACCTGGGTTCGCTCAAGGAACAGATCGAGGATGCAAAGATACGCCTCGAGTTAGCAGAGAACGAAGGAGACTTCGAGCTGGCGTCCAAACTCAAATACGGCACACTCATACCCATGCAACATCAATATGAAGAGGAGGAGAACAATCTCAAGGAGAAGCAGACGAGCATGCTCCTCAAAGAAGAGGTTGCAGAGGACGATATAGCAGAGGTCGTCAGTGAATGGACGAGCATCCCTGTGAACAAGCTCATGGAAGGCGAACGGGAGAAACTTGTCCATCTGGAAGACGAACTGCACCAGCGGCTCATCGGACAGAATGAGGCTGTGACGGCCGTGTCCGATGCAGTGATACGTGCCTATGCCGGTATCAAGGACCCGAAACGTCCCATAGGTAGTTTCATATTCCTGGGACCCACCGGTGTGGGAAAGACCGAGCTCGCCAAGGCACTGGCAGCAGAACTATTCGATGACGAGAACAATATGATACGCATCGACATGTCCGAGTACATGGAAAAACATACCGTATCCAGACTGATCGGTGCACCCCCGGGCTATGTGGGACACGAGGAAGGAGGACAACTCACCGAAGCAGTTCGTCGCCGTCCGTATTCGGTGGTGCTGTTCGACGAGATCGAAAAGGCTCACCATGACGTGCTTAACATCTTGCTCCAGCTACTGGACGATGGTCGCCTTACCGACTCGCACGGTCGCACAGTGAACTTCAAGAACACATTGGTGATCATGACATCCAACATCTGTGTAGATTACGCCGTCTCAAAGCTTGAAGAAGGTGAGGACTACAGCAAGATGCAGGAAGTATCATTGAACGAACTCAGCAAGCATTTCAGACCGGAGTTCCTGAACCGTATCGACGAAGTTGCCATATTCCATCAGCTTACCCGGGAACAGCTTGTGGATATTGTAGACATCAAGGTAAAGGATCTTGTCCATAGGCTGAAGGAAAAGAGGATCAAAATGGACCTCACATCTAAGGCAAAACACTACCTTGCAGTAGCAGGTTATAGTGAGACATATGGGGCACGGCCACTGAAGCGTGTGATACAGAACGAGGTCGAGACCGCTCCGGAGATATCATTGAGGGGGACTCTGTGGTTGTTGATGCAAATGAACGTGGTATCGTAGTCAATACCAGTAAAAAGGAAATGGATGAGAGCCAGTGATGTATCGATAGGGACAATTGTATCCCGGATCAAAGATGATTCGGGATCACATCTTTTTCTGTGAGGAACAACAAATGAGAAGTTCAATCCTCATAATATCGTCTGGGTACCTTCATAATAGGTGATTCGAGATAAAGCATCATCAAAAGGAAGAGTATCGTTGAGAATATGTGCGTATATTGCTCGACCAGGAAATACGATCCGATCGTCAGGATGAAGATAAGCGATATGAGACCCATGGCCCGGGGACCTCTCAATTTAGGATATGGATGTTCGCTGACCATCAGGTACGCAAGCAGGACAAGGATCGCGAGTACAACATATGTATAGATATACTTTTCATCGATCAGCATATATGATGAAATCACCACTGCGGCTGCAGTGATAGGAAGCCCCTCAAAATCAGGGATGCTCTTTTGTTTGATACTAAACCTCGCGAGCCTTAAAATACCACAGACAAGGTAGATGCAGACCACTGCACCAACCAGGAATGGCATCGAACTGCCACATGCAATAAATACAACTACCGCTGGTGCTACACCAAAGGAGATGACATCTGCAAGCGAATCCAGGAACTCCCCTATCTCACTGCCTGAATAAATACGCGCAAGATAACCGTCAACACCATCAGCAACGGCAGCCATCAGTATAAGAACGAATGCCATATCCGGATATCCGATATGGGCTATAAAGATGGAAATTAGTCCAAAAAGCGCATTTGAAAGTGTCACAATGTCCGGCACTTTCAGTGTATGAAGAAAATTCATCTGTTACCTCGTAGAGATTTCCGTTTTTGCGATTATTGTCTCTCCGGCATATACCCGATCTCCTTCCGAGCACAATATATCGAATTGTGGTGGAATGGTCACATCCACCCTTGAGCCGAGTCGGATCATTCCTATCCTCTGACCCTGCACTATATTGTCCCCCTCCCTGACATAAGAAACTATCCTTCTGACCAGAGCCCCGGCTATCTGCGTCAGCTGGACCTCTCCCACATCCGTATCGATCAGCATCACAGTTCGTTCGTTCCGATCAGAATCCTTATAGAATGCAGGGATGTAACCTCCTTTAATGTGCGTGATGGTCCGTACTTGTCCAGATACGGGAGCACGGTTCACATGGACATTGTGCAGGTTCATGAAAATACATACCTTCCTGTCACGAATGTCAACCACTTTCCCATCAGCCGGTGCTACTACACAGTGCCTGCACACCTTTGTATCCCGTTCCGGATCCCGGAAGAACCATAAAAAGAAGATGAACAGTGCTGCACCCACATACGACACCGGCCATAGATATGCTACGCTGGTAATGTATGATGCTACTGCACAGCAAGTAGTGAATGTGAAGACAATGGCCAGCCAGGTAAAAGATCCTTTTGCGATCATTTACCGGAACCCTGGAATATTCTGTACAATATCCTTTAGCATATTCGTAGTCAATACCCACAATCCATCGATCAGGTCCAGGAGCTCCGGGAGTATACGCATTACAGCATACCCGATCACAAAAAGAGCAATGCCGGAACCTATCTTCGCAATGATATTATGAGATATCTCAAAGCTATTGGGACCGAACAATTGCTGTCCATATGCGATCACAACAAAAACATCCCTTACTATATTGAGTACATAAATCACAGGAACAGACACCATGAAAGCAGCTATGAGCCGTTTTGCAGGAGCATTGACCGCAGTGATCAGTCCGATGAACAATGCAATACTCTCGATTGCAGTACAGGCCAGAATGATCTCCACACTATAACCATTGTAGGATATCATATTCCAGGAGGGCATCTGTACAGGCAGGTCCAGCAGACCAAACACCCACACGATGTTCTCCGTTACCTGAGAGATGATCCACCTGTTCAAAGCAGGCATCTGTGCGAAGGGAAAATAGAACAGTGAACCTATTGCCGTGGCAGTGGTGGTCATAGAGATGACATCAACATTATCAGAAAAACTACTAAACGATTTAGAACTGTATTCTTTGAATGCAGCATATGCTATGAAAAGGCAGAATACTGCTATTGTTAAGGTCAGAATCACATTGAAATAATCATTGATCTCAATATAATGTAAAGGTTGATATGCCCAATGCAGTGAAAAAGCGATCCAACCCATACCCCCAATGACCTTTTTGATATGGTATGACCTAGGAATGATCGCAGATACAACAAATAACGCTACAGCTATCCAGAGCATATTCTCTATCATCATTAAACACCTTTTAATAGGTATCCCACTATATCTATGTTACTGATTGTATTAAGGTTTTATCAGAAATGTCCCCCAATACCCCGAAACTAACTGTGGATGCCGTAATCATCTTAAATGGTAAGATCGTACTTGTAAAAAGAAGAAATCCCCCCTACCAGGGCAAGTTTGCACTGCCGGGTGGTTTTGTAGAGATAGGTGAGACGACCGAAGACGCTGCCGCACGCGAGTCCGCAGAAGAAACCGGATTGTCTATCGAGATAATAAAGTTAATAGGAGTCTATTCGCAACCCACACGCGACCCCAGAGGGCATACTGTCACAGTGTGCTATCTTGCGATGGGAGAGGGTGAACCCCGGGCAGATTCTGATGCGGAGGACGTACAGTTGTTCGATATAGAGAACATACCAGAACTGGCGTTCGACCACAACAAAATAATGAAAGATGCAGGAGAGTATATACATGGAATTCTGTCCAAAATGTAAGAGCATGATGATTCCTCGTGAAAAGGAACTTGAATGTAGGAAATGCGGTTATATCAAAAAGAAAGAAGATGTCTCCAGGGAACTGTCCTCAACAATAAAAAGAGAGGAAAGAGAGGTTACTATACTGGAAGAAGATACTGATCAGGGACTGCCTACCACCTCAGCAAGATGCCCCGACTGTGGTCACAACGTTGCATACTGGTGGCTGCGACAATTGCGTTCTGCCGATGAGTCTGAGACACGTTTCTTCAGATGTACAAAATGTAACTCGACATGGAGAGAGTACGACTGACCACAGATATACTCCGTGTCTCTGGAATTGAGTGCCTGTAAGATCCAAAGATCAGGCAGATACCATTGATAGGTTATCTGGATTTGCATGACCTGCGGTAACGGAGAATAAGCAGGTATGAAAGTAATTACAGAGATTGCCCTGTTAAATATCATACTTCAATAGATCAGCATTGATCTATAGCACACCAAATATGGAAACCTATATAACATAATGGATATAATCTGGTTCAAAATCAAATCATTCGATGGAGAAATAACATGTTTACAGCAACAATTGATGCAGCTCTTCTAAAAGATTCGATCGAAACATTAACTGTACTGGTGGACGAAGCCCGGTTCAGGATATCTCCAGAAGGTATTGCTGTAAGGGCCGTGGATCCCGCGAATGTTGCCATGGTCAGTTTTGATCTGACACCCAATGCCTTTGATGACTTCAGTGCCAGTGATTGCGAGATCGGACTTGACCTCACCAAGATCACAGACATACTTGGTGTGGCAGAAAGATCCGACAAGGTGATCATAGAACTTGATGAACAATCCAAAAAACTGTCCATCGGGATCGGACAGATATCCTATACCCTGGCTCTGCTGGATCCTTCGACCATCCGGGCAGAACCACGGATACCACAGCTGGATCTGGCTGCAGAGATCGTTATCAACGGCAAAGATCTCATGAAATCCGTGAAAGCCGCAGAAAAGATAAGTGATCATATGTCACTGGGAGTTGAAGGAGAGACCTTCTTCATAGAAGCAAAGGGAGATACTGATAATATGCGTCAGGAAATGACACGTGAACAGTTGATCGACCTGAAAACGGGAGATGTCCACTCACTCTTTTCACTTGACTACCTGACGGACATGGTCAAACCTGCCTCAAAATCCAACGAAGTGACCCTTCATCTTGGTAGTGATCTGCCCCTCAAGTTAAACTTTAACATTGCCAACGGTGAAGGAAAGATCGGATATCTCCTTGCTCCAAGGATAGAATCTGACTAAGATATATGGAGAACATAGAACTTGCATTATATCCATTTGTATCCGAGGCATCCCGGTATGTGGATAGCCTCAACTTTTCTCCAGATAGATTGATCACTTCACGTGCACTGGAATCCGCACGTATCAGAGGTACGGATCGTGTAATACAATCCCTCGCAGGGAACATCGAGAAACCATCATTTGTAGCTTCTGACGAAGGCAAGGTACTGACAGAACTCTTATCATATCCCTTTGCACGGATCCTGGTATCCTGTATCGACGATCAGTATCTGACGCGCCGCTATGCTCTTGCTGAGGCAAAGGCGTCCTATGAACTGCTCAAGAAAGAAAGTTTAGATCTTTTACGATATCTCGGAGAGGACTTCTCTATCTCAGCAACAACCGACGATACTCATCTCAACCTTCACTTCACCGATTACCTGAAACTTGCAAGTCCCTTAAAAGAACTTGAATGGAAACTCGTGAATCGGAGAATGGACCATGGCCACGTGCGCATAGCAAAGGAGAACTATGCACGTCTTCTACAGGAAGCCATACGAAAACGCATACTGAACGGACTACCAATTAACGTCCCGCCACATATGTGCGGGCAGTGTGAGGACAATCTCACAGTGATCCGGGACATACTCCAGAAACAGAAGGACGATTTTGATATTGGTGGATTCAGGGAAGTGGACAATGAACTGTTCCCGCCCTGTATAGTTCATGCGATAGGAAACGTCAGGAACGGCATCAACCTTGCTCATTCAATGAGGTTCGCAAAGACCTCGTTCCTGGTCGCAGTAGGAATGTCGGTCAATGAGGTCGTCGATCTCTTCAATGTATCCCCTGATTTTGATGAAGAAAAGACACGCTACCAGATAGAGCACATCGCCGGTTCATCAGGCACCCAATACACCCCCCCCTCATGCAGCACTATGAAAACCTATGGGAACTGCCAGGGGGCTGATGAGCTCTGCAAGCGTATCCAGCATCCACTGACATATTACCGGAGAAAGGTCTGGTTCAAGAAACGAGATGGATCCAGAAATACGATAAAGAAAGACGCCTAAGGGCCGTATCAACTACGGCGATACTGACGACATTCCTCCACGAACGCCTCTACCGGGAACGCCCTCGGATGCGCGTGCATATAACTTGCAAGGGAATTGTGCTCATAGATGCCATCCCTACCATCCACGATACCTTTTCCACGCTTCATCTGATATGCCAAACGGGCATCACTGTCACATTGCGTAACCGAATAATGGAATTCATGGCCCCTGATCGTCCCCTTAATGGATTTGCCACTAGAAACACCTTCCGTATATCCCAGGGCCTGCAGTCGTTTGGTCTGTACGGTCTCTGCAGAGAATATATCCGCCATCTTATACACCGTGCCATCGACCTCGTACGACGTACAAAGATATTGGAGACCACCACATTCACCATATATGGGCATCCCGTCCGCAGAGATATCTCTGAGTGAACGTGTGGTACGCGAGCGTTCCAGTTCACTGATATGCAGTTCCGGATAGCCGCCGCCAAAGTACATACCATCCACATCAGGCACATCCCCGTTCAACGGGCTGAAGAACTCAATGTTCGCCCCATATTGCCGGAACGCATCGAACATCTCCTGATAATAGAAACAGAAAGCTTCATCCATTGCCACACCAATGGTCACGTCAGCGGACACCGGATCACCAACCTCGTCCATGATCTCCGGTTCCGTGGGTGTTCTGGCAAGGGATAATATGGCATCCATGTCAACGTTCTCTTCTATGAACTGCCCCAGTGCATTCACATCATAATCCTGCTCTGATGCCATGTGAAGCCCCAGATGTCTTGACGGAACGGTGAGGTCATTGTTGCGCGGAAGCGTACCGATCACAGGAACATCAGGAAGAACATCCTTGATCATCTGTGCATGCCTGGGACTGCCGACCTTATTGAGGATCACACCCGCAATATCAACATCCGGATCGAAATCGGTGAAGCCTTTTACGATAGCAGCAGTGCTTCGGGACATTCCATGCACGTTCACAACCAGTATCACGGGCACATCCAGTGATTTTGCAACATGCGCAGAGCTTGCGATCTCTGTTGAATCCATCCCATCGAAAAGACCCATCACTCCTTCGATAACAGCCACATCTGCATCACCATAGCTATTCTGTAGTGAATTGCGAACGCCATTTACGCTCATCATGAATGTATCAAGGTTTCGTGATGGACGACCACATATTATCGAATGATGTGTTGGATCAATATAGTCTGGTCCTACCTTATACGGCTGGACCCCTTCCCCACGTCTTGTGAAGGCTGCCATGACTCCCATGGAAACCGTGGTCTTGCCTACTCCACTATGAGTCCCCGCGATCAGCACTGTTCGTTTCATGAGAACTAATTGAGTTGATTTTATATATATCCATTACTATCCTAACAATCAATAATAATTCTCAACAGTAATTATCATCAATATATTCAATAATTGATCCAACGAACCTGGGCCCCGACCATGAACAAAACAGATCAAGATCTCCTTACAGATACATATGGGCGCACAATTAAAAGCCTGAGAATGTCGATAACAAACCGATGTAATCTGGACTGTATATACTGCCATAACGAAGGGGACACTGGCAATGGAAAGGAGATGTCCGTTGAGACCATTTCCAACATAGTGAACGTTGCCGCAGGGTTTGGGGTCAATAAGATCAAATTCTCGGGTGGCGAGCCACTGGTACGCAGGGATTTCGAAGACATCATATCCTCGCTTCCGTCCATGAAGGATATCTCAGTTACCACCAATGGGACCTTGCTATCCAGTCGTGCACAGGACCTCAAGGATGCAGGACTGGATCGCGTCAACATCAGCCTGGATAGTCTGGATCCGGAAAAATACCAATGGATCACTAACAAAAAACCCTCGCTTTTGAATAAGGTGCTGGATGGCATACACTCTGCCATTGATGCAGGCCTCATACCGGTCAAACTGAACATGGTCATGCTACACGGAATAAACGACACCAAACTGGATGATATGCTCGAGTTCACAAAAGAGTATAGTGACGACGTTATATTGCAGCTGATTCAGCTAATGGACGTTAAGGATATTTCAAAATATCAGGTCGATGCCGATGCCATCGAGCAAGGACTTGCGAAACGTGCTGATGAGGTAAGGGTCCGCCAGATGCATCATCGGAAGAAATACATCATCGATGGTGCAGAAGTGGAGTTTGTACGCCCCGTCGACAATACGGAGTTCTGTGCCAACTGTAACCGGCTGCGAGTAACTGCGGATGGAAAGCTCAAGCCATGCCTGCTGGTGAACGATGATCTTGTTGATGTGTCCAATGCGTCTCTTGAGGATCTACCTGATCTATTTAAGCTCGCAGTGCATAAACGTATACCTTATTGCAGGGAAGTGTAAACAATGAAAGTAGAACTAACAGTAGATGGAAAAGAGATAGAGATCAACAATTTTGTGCAGAGGATCCTTGGAAGCATTACCGCTTCTTCAGTCGAAACACTTCATGGTGTTGACAGTGACTGGAAAAATATCTCGATCGATCTCAAACAATGAAACAGTAACTTCTCAGATCAGGTGCTCGATCTCGGATAGATCAATGGGTGATGTTGCATCGAGTGACAGCGGTGTGATGGAGATGTGTCCCATCTCAGCGACTGCATGGACATCCGTGCCCTCTTTTTCCTCACTGACCAGGTCACCTGATATCCAGTAGTAAGGACGACCGCGCGGATCATGGCGTTCCTCTACACCAGTTTTGAAGAATTTACGTGCAAGGCGTGTGATCTCGATGGGCGTATCGTCCTCAGCGAAATGAGGAATATTGATATTAAGCACATCGACTTTGTCCGGAAGGCCATGTTCCAGTACCTTCTTTGCTACCCGGTTCACTACCCGGATACCCACCTCAAAATCATGTTGGTAGTCCCGCAGGTCATCGAACTTCAGGCCCTCCTCGGTCACCTGGATCGATGCTGCGATCGCCGGTATCCCATTACTTGCGCCCTCCAGGGCCGCACCAATGGTCCCTGATGTGGTCACCGTGTCGGTACTGATGTTCTCACCGATATTGAATCCGGATACAAGAAGATCAGGCATATCCTTCATGATCGTGAACAGACCAAGTATAACCGAATCGGTAGGTGTGCCACCTACAGCATAGGCCTCCACGCCATCCAAAGTAGTACGGTTTATACGAAGAGGCTCAAAGATCGATATGGAACGTCCAACCCCGCTCTGCTGGAGAGCAGGCGCGACAATTGTAACCTCACCCAGATCGGTCACACTTGTGTAAGCTGCGCGGATTCCGGCAGCATAGACACCATCATCATTGGTAAGAAGTATTTTGTGGGACATTAGCATCCCCTTTGTCCTTTACTGTCTTAAGGGTATTGGCAGCAAACATCAGCTTTGCACATACACAGAGTATTTGATACATACATATGAAGGGAATAGAAGAAACATCATATGATGAGAGTGTCAACAAATTTCTAAATGAAAAGAAGAATAGACAATATTAGAAAAGTAAAGAGAATGGGATAAGGACTGAAGGGAAGATATTCAAAAACGATCCCATACCCATTCAATTATCGTTATATCAACCCAGATATTCAGCTTCGACAGATTGCCTGAACTTGGGGTCATCTACTATGTTGGATACGCCTGTTATTGTTGTGAACTGACCTCCATTCGCTTCATAATCCGGAACCTCTGTATGATTCTCAGCCTCCGGATCGTCAATGACCGGATCACAGAGATAGATGTTCAGGTCTCCACCTGAATCCATGAATACAGAGGGACGAACACCTATTCTTTCATAATCTTCCACTGCACCCCTAAAGACCAATGACATGTATCGCATATCTTTCATTATATTCACCAATTATCTTGTATAATAACACCATTGGATGAACACGCATATAGCATACATGTACATGAATTGTCACAATTACGCCATGATTTGGATGCATACGTATATATACAACCACATGTAACCAAAATATCCATACCTGTTCATATTAAGATCCAGTAATTCGTATTAGAAATGTTTTTAACCATTAGAGCAATACGTGGAAGGACATCAGACGTATGATAATCGCAACTAATAACATGTAGCGGGAATAATTATGCTGGAAGAGGAATATCAGATCGATTTCTTCTCTGATAATGGATTTATCAGAAAGCAGTGTTCAGAATGTGGGAGCTTTTTCTGGACACGTGAGATGGAACGATCAACATGTGGAGATGCACCGTGCGACCCGTATTCATTTATCGGAAGGCCTGTGTTCAAGGAAAAATTCGAACTTGCCGAAATGCGAGAGTTCTACCTGAGCTATTTCGAAGAGAACGGACATACCAGAATTGACCGGTACCCTGTGGTCGCTCGCTGGAGAGATGATATATATCTGACGATCGCATCCATAGCTGATTTTCAACCCTTTGTTACGTCAGGACAGGTACCTCCTCCTGCCAATCCCCTCACCATCTCACAACCATGTATCAGATTATCTGATCTGGATGCCGTAGGCAAAAGTGGGCGCCATCTGACAACATTCGAGATGATGGCACACCATGTGTTCAATACAAAGGATGAGGAGATCTACTGGAAAGAGAGGACCATGGAACTTTGTGATGGTTTCCTCAACTCTCTGGGAGTGGACCCCATGGCAGTCACATATAAGGAAGAACCTTGGGCGGGCGGCGGCAATGCCGGAGCATGTGTGGAGGTCCTTGTGGGAGGACTTGAGGTTGCTACCCTTGTATTCATGAACCTACAGCGCTCAAAGACCGGCGACATAACGATCAAAGGTGACACATATTCAAAGATGGACAATTACATTGTAGACACCGGATATGGACTGGAAAGGCTCGTATGGGCATCCAAGGGGTCTCCAACGATATATGATGCCATATTCCCCAATATTGTAAGTGAACTCATGGACCTTGTCGGGATCGAGCATGAACTGGATGATTCCAGATACTCCGACATACTAGCACAGAATGCACGTCTTTCAGGACTTATGGACATAAGTGAAAAAGCGAACCTGTTCGAACTTCGAAAACAGGTTGCATCCACCATCGGTACCACTGTTGAACAACTTTCTGAGATCATGGAACCCGTGGAGAACATCTATGCCATTACCGATCATAGCCGATGCCTGACATTCATGCTGGGGGATGGGATCATACCTTCGAACGTGAAAGCAGGATACCTTGCACGTCTGGTGATACGACGAACCCTCCGTATGATGAAGGAGCTGGATATCAAGATCTCCCTCTCAGAGATCATAAGGATGCATATCAAGGATCTCCCTGAGTACCCGGAGTTCGCAAAGAAGTTCGATGTCATTGAGGACATACTGGACAACGAGGATAAAAAGTTCACAGAAACACTCCAACGTGGCCGGAAAATGATCCAAAAATTGGCAAAACACCATAAGAAAAGTGGTGAAAAGATACCCCTGGAGACACTTATCGACATGTACGATAGCCATGGTATCCCTCCTGAGATATCAAAGGATGCAGCTGCAGAAGTGGGTGTAGAGGTGGATCTCCCCGATAATTTCTATTCGCTGGTTGCCGAGAAACATAGCCAGGCCGTGGAAAAGGATGAAAAGGAGTTGCCATACGCGGAACGTATCTCAAAACTGCCAGCCACAAAACGGTTATTTTATGACGAACCAAACAGAATGGAATTCGAGGCTATCGTGCTGGATATCTTTGACAAGCATGTAGTACTTGATAGTACATTGCTGTATCCAGAGGGTGGTGGACAGCCTGCCGACCACGGTACTTTCACGGTAGAAAATGAGGTGTTGAAAGTAGTGGACGTGCAGATGTACAATGGAGTAGTTGTACACACTGTCGAAGATCTGGAAGATGAACTTCATATCAGGAAAGGTGATATGGTGTTCGGTGAGGTAGACGAGGATAGACGTGTTGCCATTACACGACACCACACAGCCACCCATATTATCAATGATGCAGCCAGGGTGGTACTTGGTGATCATATCTGGCAGGCCGGTGCACAGAAGTTCATTGACCGCGCGCGACTGGATATTTCGCACTACAAACGAATTACTTCGGAAGAACTCGATCATATAGAAATGCTTGCAAACCAGACCGTAATGCAGAACAGACGGATCCTGAGTGAGTGGATGGACCGGACAGAAGCCGAGCAAAAGTATGGTTTTGGACTGTACCAGGGAGGCGTGCCGCCTGGAAAAAGGATCCGTGTGTTGCAGGTGGGCAACGATATCGAAGCATGTGCTGGTACACACTGTACGCATACCGGCCCAGTGGGACCTATAAAGATACTGAAAAGTGAACGTGTACAGGACGGGGTGGAGCGCATAGAATATGCAGCTGGTGAGGCTGCGGTTCGTGCTATGCAGCAAACAGGATCGCTACTTGACAGATCGGCTGACATACTGAGTGTTTCCCCGGAACATCTGCCATCCACCATAAATAGGTTCTTTGTTGAATGGAAAGCTCTCAAGAAAGAGAATGAGAAACTCAAGGAAGAACTTGCACGTGCCCGGGTGCATCAGCTAATAGAAGATGCTATTGACGTTGAGGGTATAAGGATAGTCCCATGCTCGATCCCAAATGCGGATAGTGATGAACTCACCAAGATCGCAGGCGAACTTGCCGAGCAAACAGACATGGTTGCCCTGCTGGTGAGCGATGTGGATGGAGTAAAGATAGTGGCAGCTGCTGGAAAAGATGCAGTCTCAAAAGGTGTGGATGTTGGCAAGATCGTAAAGGACATGTCTAATACCGTAGGAGGAGGGGGAGGTGGACGAGCAAACATGGCCAGAGGCGGAGGTTCTGATCCTTCCCGTATCCCGGATGCCCTGAACTCAGGTCAACAAATGTTGAAAGAACAGATACGCTCGTAAGTTGGATAGTGATAGGGCAATATCCGCAGAAGTAAAAGAGTTCAGTTCAGAAATGATCCTGCGGGGACACCTGTGATACATCTCCATTACCAAAGATTAATATTGTAAAAAAACAAATAGAGAACATATCTGATTCCGAGGAAATGATGTCTGAAGATCAAACACACGAAATAATGGCTTCACTACGTGGAAGTCTGGCGAATAAGAATGCCTTACTCCTTACACCACTCAATGTATTCAGTGAGCGTTTTACATATTTCTATATCTATTCGGTGCTGAAGAACGAGACTGAAAAAAATATCGTGTGGATGTGTCTGAAAAGATCGAGAAATGATGTTCTGGGAACGTTCTCCGAATATGGGTTTGACATCGAAGAATTTAGTGATAGAATATGGTTCATAGATGTTGGATCCGGACAAGAACCCACCAAGAACACTTTCTATTGCAGCTCACCAACCGATTATATAAAGATCGGTACACATACCTCTAAACTATTTGGTCAGCATCCTGACTCGATACTTGTCATCGACGGCATAGGCATAATATCACAGGATAATTCTCAGGTAGTTGAGAATTTCATCAGTGTCCTTGTCAAGACTGTTCGGGAAAGCAAAGGAAGCATGATCTCCATGCTTGAGAAGGGGGTTGTGCCTTCTGATAGAGAAGGTGTGATGAGATCATTCTTTGATGTGATCGTGGATATCACAGAAAGTGGAGAGATGCACACAGAGATCGGTCTCAAAAGTATGGATGTACAGTACAAGATCAAAAAGGGACAGATCCACCTGACATATATACCAAAGAAGGTAATGCGAAAACGACTGAAGATACTGGTCGTTGATGACGAACCGGATATCCCCGAGCTGATAAAGCTATCTCTTGCCAGCGGACCATATGATTTCATTGAGGCCTACGGTGGACAGGAAGCCGTTGATACCGCTCTTGAGGAATTGCCGGACCTCATTCTTCTTGATATCATGATGCCGGATATGGATGGCTATGATGTCGTTGAAAAATTGAAAAGAGATAAGGATGGGCGCAACATAGCCATTATTATGGTCTCTGCCAAAACGAAGGTCGACGATAAGATCAAAGGGATGGAACTTGGTATTGATGACTACATCTCCAAACCCTTCGACAAACGGGAGGTTGACGCCCGTATCAAGATGGTCATGAAACGCTTTGGGTGGAAGCCACCTGAAGAGACCAATGGTGAATGAATAGATACTGTCTTACGGGAAATCGTTGTTAATTGATCCAAATATCTATCACTACTACTTTTTTGCATACTTGAAGATCGTAACATTTGAGAAAAATGCTTTATAGGAACCTTGTCCAAATAGAGCTTCAGGTCATAGACAAACCAGATATGTTTAAATATTTTTAAACCTCTCAATGTAGCATGACGCATGACTACTGTATAACGATAATTGGAGTGTTCTGATGCCCATCCCGAAAGAATATATTCCCAGCGAAATAGAAGACAAATGGCAGCGATCGTGGAACATGGCCATGTACCACTTTGACTGGAACGATGAGACAAGACCCCAGTATATCATAGATACACCACCACCATATCCTACAGGTAACTTCCATATCGGTAATTCGCTCAACTGGTGCTATATCGACTTTGTGGCACGATATAAACGCATGTGTGGATTTAACGTCATGTTCCCACAGGGATGGGACTGTCATGGGCTTCCTACCGAGGTAAAGGTCGAGGAAATAAACAATATAACCAAGAACCAGGTACCAAGATCTGAATTCAGGAGAATGTGCGAGGAACTGACCGTTGGGAATATCGAGAAGATGCGTGCTACAATGCACCGCCTTGGATTTTCCACCGATTGGAGCAATGAGTTCATCACAATGGAACCTGACTATTATGTCAAGACCCAACGATCCTTTGTAAAAATGAAGGATATGGACCGTATATACCAGTCCGATCACCCAGTGAACTGGTGTCCCAGATGTGAAACTGCCATTGCCTTTGCGGAAGTGGAATATGAATCCAGGGATACCACATTGAACTTCCTTCATTTTGACAAGGTTGAGATCGCAACAACAAGACCGGAACTCCTTGCTGCCTGCGTGGCAGTTGCTATCAATCCTGAGGATGAACGCTACAGCAAATATATCGGAGGGATGGTCAAGGTACCCCTCTTTGGTCATGAGGTAGAGATCATTGGTGACAGTGAGGTGGACCCATCCTTTGGTACAGGCGTGGTGATGATCTGTACCTTCGGGGATAAACAGGATGTACGCTGGTGGGTAGAGCATGACCTGCCCCTGCGAAAAGCTATCGACAGGAGCGGACGTATTACCGAGATCGCCGGCAAATATGCAGGTATGACCGTGCCCGAATGTAAGATAGCCATCACTGAGGATCTTAAGAAAGAAGGCTACCTGTATGACCAGAAACCACTTGATCAGAACGTCGGTATGTGCTGGAGATGCAATACCCCGATAGAGATCCTGTCCGAACGCCAGTGGTTCGTGAAGATCGTTAATGATGATATACTGTCCACTGCCGAGGAGATCCAGTGGCTACCCGAGTATATGAAAATACGACTGGAGAACTGGACAAATACTATGGAATGGGACTGGTGTATATCCCGCCAGCGGATATTTGCAACCCCGATCCCCGTCTGGTACTGCAAGAAGTGCGGCAAGCCCATGGTGGCAAAGGAAGAATGGCTACCTCTGGACCCTACCCAGCAATCACCCAGAGAAGCATGTGAATGTGGATCAACAGAGTTCGATCCGGAGGAGGATGTGCTGGATACCTGGATGGATTCATCCTTAACAGCCCTGCACGTGTCCGGTTGGTTGAGCGAACACGACTTAAAGCTTCCGACACAACTACGGCCACAGGGCCATGATATTATACGCACGTGGACGTTCTATTCCATCCTCCGGGCAAAAGCCCTGATGAATATGAGACCCTGGGACTCGATACTTGTCAATGGTATGGTACTGGGTGAGGACGGACACAAGATGAGTAAGTCCCGCGGCAATATCATAGCACCAGAAGAGGTCATCCAACAATACAGTGCCGATGCGCTCCGCCAGTGGTCTGCCATTGGTGGATCACCTGGATCTGACATCATGTTCAGATGGAAGGATGTGGTGTCAGCATCACGTTTCTTCAACAAGATGTGGAGTATATGCCGCTTTACCCTGTCACATCTGGAAGACAGCCTTGTTGAAGGCATCGAAGAGATCCCTGTGAAGGAACTCCCGGTTATCGATCGCTGGCTGCTCAGTAAATTGAACCGTCTTGTGAACTCGGTTACCCGGGATATGGACAACTATCAATTCGATGAGGCTTACAAGTCTATCCGCGGATTTGCATGGGAGACGCTGGCTGATAATTATATCGAACTGGCCAAATCAAGGTTATATGGTGATGATGAGAGGGCACGTGCTTCCGCCCGATATACACTATATGTGACCATCGATTCGCTGTTGCACATGCTAGCACCTTTTGCCCCGTTCTTTGCAGAGGAAATATACTCCCATATTGGTACAGGCAGCATACACCAACAGAACTGGCCAGATGTCAACGAAGCACTCATTGATGAGGACGTGGAACGTCAGGGTGAACTGATTAAGGATATCACCAGTAGCGTCCGCCACTATAAATCCGAAGCAGGTATCGCACTGAACGCTCCGCTCAAGAAGATAGAGATCTACGGTGCGTTGAACGAGTCGAGTGACATAACAGGTGCCACCAATTCCCAGGTGGAGATCATTGAAGGGGAACCCGAGTTCGAGCATGTACCTGTGGGAATTAAGCCGGACATGGGTATAATCGGTCCAAAGTTCAGGAAAACAGCAGGTGTGATCATAAAAGCTTTGAACGCCATGGCCCCGGAAAACGTGGCAGAAATGGTCAGGAACGGATGCATCCATCTAACAGTGGACGATCAGGACATAGAACTTGAACCTGAAAGTGTGAAGATCATAAAAGAAGTCAGATCTGCCGGACGGTCTGTAGATGTCCTGGAAGTGGCCGATACGCTGGTAGTAATCGTTCATTAAATTGTCAAATATGTGACTCCTGATGAGGGATATATTGCAACCACAACAGTGGTAAGAATTGCGCATGGTAGATTATGGTCATGCAAGAACAAGAAATGTGGATATGGTGATCATCGGAGCTCTGAAAAAGAGCGCTGATGGTCGATACCTGATGGGAAGTATTGCTGATACAGTGATCTGCAACTTCCCGTTAGAAGTTCCGTATTTAGGATTCCGACATATCTCATCAATATAACTTTTTCATGTTTGGCGTACCAAACCAAAAAAAGAAAAAAACAGGAAAAGCTCAGCTTTCCCTTTTTTTGCCAGATATTTTTCTGTACACTACGAAACCCATAAAGGCCACCAGTACAATGCCCACAGCGATCCATGTGTACCCTCCGCTTCCGGATGACGATGCGGAAGGCAGCACCTCGGTGGTGATCTTCACGGAATCCGATATCTGGTCATGCCCGTTAGTATCCTCATACTTGATCTCACTATTGATGGCGTACATCTTGGGAACAGCAAGTTCGTCCACTTTCAGTTTGAAGATGGCGACTGCATTCTCACCCGGAGCCAGATCACCCAGATATGCCTGATCATCGGTGGTACTGAATGGATCAGCAGCACTGATCCGGACAGTGGCATCCTCAGCAAGCAACTCGCCCACATTGGTATAGGTAACATACAACATGCCCTCATTGTTAGGGACCAGCTCCCCGCTCACATTTGTAACAGCGAACTCTGCCTCCTCCTCGACATGAAGAGGAAAAGTGGTGTTCTGGGTGCCTACATCGTACCACAGTCCCACTTCCATGTTCGTAATACCCAGATCGGTCTCATTGTCACCGTTGATCTGGACGTTCTTCTGGTAACCATAGTACATATTCAGTACAAGAGGATACTCCCCTGCATCCGCATTCTTTGATATATCTATATCAAATTGGATGGGATATTCTATCTGCTCGCCTGATGCCAGAGTACCTGCTTCTTGTGGACCGGACTTGACCTTCACGTCCGGATCAAGGGACGTTAACACAGCAACGATACCAATAGCCGTAGTGCGCTGGGACTCATAGGACATTTCCGTCTGCTGTAGTTTCTGGTCCAGCTCACTGACAGGATCATCATCTGTATCGCTGCGGAAACCGGAGATCATTCCCTTGTTCATCAGGTCGATATTCAGGGTGACACTATCACCACGTGAAAACTCGCAGTCCCCTATCACAGTTGCTGAGATATCAGGGCCGCCATAAACAGTATAATAATTCTCATCGAAACTGAAATGATCCGGTAAACCTTCGTTTATCGCCTCAAATCCGGCATGGGCTGGCATTACAAAAAGCAAAGCCAGAACCAATAATGTAATGGTAATTTGTTTCATATAATTTTGTAAGGTTCGCATCATTTACCTCCCTTAAATATCACAGTTTCATCACCGTTTTCGTGCATATTTACCAAACATGTATAATAATATCAGAAAAACACCAGCGATCATAAATGTCCCGAGGGGGATCGTGTCTTCAGACTTCTGAAGAGGCATTCGTACAAGCAATGCATCCGATAGACTGGTTTCATCCTCATCATCAATGTATTTGATCTCGCTGGATATTGCATACTCTTTGGGAATTGCATTACCATCAGCACTAATCTCAAAGGAAATCGTCTTCGTATCTCCGGGATATATTGTTCCCAGAGATAGTTCACTTCTTGAAGAAGAAAGGGGCTTCATCACAACAAGCCTGGCCACAGCATTATTGGCCGGCAGTTCACCTATATTTGCATAGGTTACATTCACAGTAGACGTAGAACCTGCAGTCAATTCACCATCCACATCCACAATTTCAAATACGACCGTGGGTTTGATGTAAATCGGAATTGTGAGGACCTGGTTGGTATTCTTGTAATAGGTCGTATGATCCAATTCGGGAAGACCCAACCTGACCGTACTTCCATCAGACATCTCCACTTCATTCTGATACTGGTATTCCAGTGGGAAAAGAAGGGTATATTCACCTGCAGGAGCATTTTCCGAGATCTTAAGAGTGAACACGAACGGTTCATCGGGAAGTACTCCTGGCATCAATTCATCCAGAGTTTGGATACTGGTCTCGGGATATATTTCTATGAGATCTGATGTAGATCTGAGTTCTGCTTTTATACCAATAGCAGTTGTCCTGTACTTTTCATATTCAAGCTCCTGCAATGATATTTCATGATCCATTTCATCCGTACCAATGCGTGTATCATATTTCACACCGTGCAGAACACCCCTGTTGGATAGAACGATCTTGAGCAAATGTTCTTCGCCGCGTTCAAGTTCAACATCACCAATGACAGAAACGTACAGGTCTGGTTCTCCGTAGGCATCGTAATAGTTGGTAGAGAATTCATGAACTGGTGGGATGAGTTCCTTGGACTGGACAGTAGGAGCTATGCATAAAAGCACAATCAGGCCGATCACAATAATTGAGGGATATTTTTTCAGGAAATTATTCATAGGATATTACCTCCTGTCCGGATGGGATTGATATTCCCTTCCTTTTTTCACGCCATATATCAAGATTGACTAGCAGGGGCGGGAAAACTACAAAAGTGGCAAAGAGTGCCAGCGCAACCATGATAACAGTTACAAGACCAAAATTGCTGTTTATACCAAATGGTGAGGCGATCAGGGCAGAGAAACCAAACAATGTTGTTAGTCCCGATGCGATAATGGCTTTTCCGATCTTGCCACTTGCTATTACCATTGCCTCGTGAGGAGTGGCCCCTTTATCTTTCTCTTCAAAGTAGCGTTCCATCATGAGGACAGCATATTCAGAGCCAACCCCAAGGATGAGTGCACCCAGGGTAGCGGTCATGGGAGTGTATGGCACTCCTGTGAAATACATGACCCCGCCTGCCCAACCGATAACTGCAAACATGGTTGCGACCGGTACAAGCGCTTTGAGCCAGTCACGATAAATGAGAAGCAAACCTCCCAGGACCATGAACAATCCTGTCATGGTCATCATCACACGTCCGGATGTCAATGCATCTATCAGTGCAGTCATTACAACAATATCACCGGTGACAGTAACAGCTACACCCGGAGGTGGTGGCATCCAGAAAATGTCTTTTTTGATAACAGATACCAGCTCATCCATACCTTCAAGACCAAGTTCGGCCCAGGCATTTCCCGTATCCATCTGCATCAGGAGAAAGCTGTTGTCATGCAAATACCATCTTTTATGTGCATCTGGTATCGTGGCATAAAGGGATTCAATTTCGCCTTTATTGGTTGGTAATACACCATCATTGTATGATCGTAAGATGGTATGCATTCCTTCCGTGCCGTAAATATTGGCACGGTGTTCGACTTCATGTTCACCAAATTCATCCATCCATTGTATCACAGCCGGATCCGATGCATCCTCTACCTTAATGATGAGATCCACGTGAGTGGTCCCACCTTCCATCACTTGACCCATATGCTCCCATTCGATCAAAGCATCCATATCCATAGGAACAAACGTTTTCGTATCTGCCTCTATGGGGATCATTGAATCCGTATAGATACCGGCAACACAGAATAAACCTGCAATTAAAATAACCGGTATGGGATGCCTGAGTGTGAATCGTGTGGAATTTTTCAGGAAGGTTTCAAACCTGTCAGAAGGATCTTTCTCATTCGCTTCTTTTTTCTTTGGAATGAATGATGTGAGTTTGCAAATGATCGTATTTTTACTCAGGGTGTCAAAGAGATAAATACTGGTAACACCCACAAATAAAGAAGCAAGGAAGCACATTGCAACCCCGATCATAAGAAGTTTACCAAAATCACGTATCATAGGAACACTGGATTTGAACAGTGAAACAAAACCCATTGAAGTAATAAGAACAGCAATAAGAACAGCAGGTCCTGTGTGTTTAACAGTTTCGATCACTGCCTCAGCTTCTGATTCACCTTTCTCAAGTTCCTCTTCGATACGATTATGGAACTGGATGGCATAATCGATTCCCAGACCAATAAGAATGGGGAATGCTGACATTGATACCATGGTCATGGGTATATCCAGAAAACCCATTGCTCCGAATGTGTAGATCACTCCGAACATAACGACACCAAGCGGGAGCAAACGCCATCTTACATGTCGGAATACTAGATAAAGGACAATAAGCATGAGACCGATGGAGATCAGCAACAACAGTGACATGCTGGCATTCATCTCATCTTCCATCTCAATATTGAAATCAGCATCGCCTGTAACGATCACATTGTAACCTACAGGGAATTCCGCAAATATCACTGACTCATCGACAATGCGAAGGATCTCTCTGAGTTTATCATAATTTACATCACCGCTTACATCAATATAAATAAAAGTGTGGGTTTCATCAGGAACAACTGATTTCGGTGTATATATGGAAAGAAGTTGTTCGATGTCCTTCTCATTGGACGGTAACACACGTTTACTATTCTCATCATAGTTCGTCTGCTTCAGAACGGAGGCCAGACTATTGGTTTCCACAACACCATCTACAGAGGCTACCAGTTGCTCAAACCGATCTATCGCCTGCACAAGTTCGGGGTTTGTGACATCACCGTCCTCGATCATTACAACGATGGATTGTGTGTAGAACATGTTGAGATAAAGGTGATCATAATCCTGATACAGCTTTGAATCTTTATTAACAAAGGTATCCGTATCAGAGGCCATCGTGATCATCGCAGCTCCTTCGAATGCGATGAAGATCAGGAGTATGGAAAGAATAAGGAGAGGGACGGGATTATCTTCGATGAACTTCCCTATTTTTTCAAAAGTATTCTTTATTGCCACCATCTCCTCAGAGAATTAGTTGGAAGTAAGTTATGAATATCCTGTGTTTTTAATGATTATTAAAAATAGTAAATATATTCAATACATATATACTTTTCGACATCCGACCTCAATCAATCCCGTTGTCTTTTTGTTCAGACCTGATCTCATCGATCTTTTCATAGAATAATTCGAGTACCCTGCCAGCATCATCGATCTGCTGGCAGTATTTCTCAGCAATGCGAAGGCGTTCCAACTGGGATTCTGAGGTAGCTTGCCCCCTATATTTCCGGATCAGTTCTGGCATTAAACTTTTTATGAGATGTGATTCCATCTCATAAGCCCTCCGCATGGTTTCCTCCAGACAGTCCAGATAGTCATTCCCCATGCGAAAATATATCTTCCGTGATCCGGCTTTTTTTCGTCTATGCACTCCCCAAAAACTTTCAAGCCATTTCATCTTCAGACTTATGGAAGCAAGGCTATATCCGGTGAATTCCGCAAGTTCTTCCATGGTCAGTTCACCCGGTTCAAAATAAAGAAGGGACAGTATGTTGGCAGACAGGTCATCCATGCCATATCCCTTGTACACCTCCACTCCAACCTTGATAATTTCCATCTCAGTATCGTTCACAATTCCCCAACTCCATTTTTAATCATTATTAAAAATGGTAAAATTAGATATATATAACTTGTCCCCATCCCGACCATATTGACACAGATCACAATACTGGTTACAATACAAACAGCAGCAACGACAACATTAGCAACCGCAACATAGGGTCGCCGAATATTATCGAACGAACGAACCTGCGATCTTCTCAGCCAGTTCGGCAACGTCCAGAGCACTCCTGCCCAGCACACGGACCATCGGTTCCTTTCCCATACCACCTTTATCGTAGATAATGTCCGAAACACTGCCGTATTCCTCTATTGCAGAGGTCACTCCCCAATCCATGGTAGTGCTATCTGCCGGCTCTTCCACCCGATCAAATGAGGATATGGTAAGACCCAGGTCCGCACATGTCTTAAGGACCTGTGGAGAGTATCGGATGTTAACACATGCCCGGGTCTGTCCATCGAACTGCATGGCTGCAAGAATGGTCCCGGCAACATGACTGCTGGCCCCAAAACCCACACATCCCGCTACTGAGGAATGGTCCCTGACCCTGACGATCCTGCCATTGACCGCCGCGATGTCCGCAATATCCCGTGCATCCGGAATGGACATGGCGATGTTGCAGCCAACCTCAGGTATCAGGTCTGCAAATGAGGTACTACCAACGAGTACATCCACCGCGCGAGTGGTGTTCTCCAGCACCTCTGCCCTGGAAGCGTCCCGTAGCAAAGGAAGGAACTGATTCACAGGCGAAACCCCTTCTCCGATTGGTACACTTGCCCCGATCGCACGCTCAACGAATCGTTTCGCGCGCCTGGCAGCATCTACGACCGGCAGGTCTCTGGCAAGATAGGCCACCAGAGCTGCAGAATAGGTACATCCCGAACCATGGGTACCTCCGTTAACGAAATCGCCTTCTATCAGGTAAAAGGTGTCCGTAGCAGCCACGTAGATCAGGTCCGATGCATCGAAATGGCCACCGGTGATCACTACATTGTCAACACCCAGTTCAGCAATAGTACGTGCAGCCATTTCGCAGTCCTGCCGTGTCTGGATGCGCATACCGGACAATGCCTCAGCCTCGCTGATGTTCGGGGTCACCAGTTTACTGACAGGCATCAGTTCGTCCCGCATTACAGCAAGGGCTTCGCTGCTCAACAGGTCGCCACCTGCCTCAGCGGCCATGACGGGATCCACAACCACATTCAGGTCGTACTTCTTTATCGACCCCACCACAGATCGCACAATATCAGGAGAGGATAGCATACCGGCCTTTGCCCATGATATGTCCATATCAGTACATACGGCATCGATCTGGGAAGCCACATTTGAAGGAGGAATGTCGAACGCACTGAGTACACCGGTAGTATTCTGTGATGTGATCGATGTGATGGCACACGTACCATGTACACCCAATACTGCAAATGTCTTAATGTCTGCCTCTATTCCGGCACCTCCACCGGAATCGGAACCTGCGATCGTCATTACTATGGGAATTGTATTCATTTTATATTCACCTGCGAGGTCATGACCATATATACATAAGATCAATGGCATTGATCTATATTAAGAATTATTATGCTGCCACCTCAAAAGATCGTCATTGTCTGATATAAGCCATATGGTAAATATAGAACACATACGTTGGAACATGACATATGAAACGTAGGAAATTGGACATATGCCAATAAAATGTGCAAATTCAGGCAAGGAAACAAACAGTTCTCGATAGGTTTATATATCGTCCTAACAACATGTGCAAACCAAGACACACAATGATATAATGTTGCTACAATGCAACAATTTCATGGTCAAATATTTACAATGATAATCTTAACCCGAGGCTAAATAATATGGGAAACAGACCTCTCGATAAACTGAACAATGCGTTGGACACATTGGTGATCGTTCGATTGAAAGGCGCCCGGGAGTTCCGGGGAAAACTTCAGGGATATGACGTACACATGAACCTTGTCCTTGATGATGCAGAGGAACTCAGGGACGGAGAGATCGTTCGCAAGATCGGTAGTGTGGTCGTCAGGGGCGACAATGTGGTCTATGTATCTCCGTAACCTATATGAACGATAGATGCATCACAGGTAACTCCGCTTAATATATACAAAGATCATATAGTTAAAATTAGAGGTGATAAATAATGTCAAAAGGTACACCATCAAGGGGTAAGAGGCAGAAACGTACACATGCTAAATGCAGACGCTGCGGCAATGTTTCACTCAATATCCATACAAAACAATGTACATCATGCGGATTTGGTAGAACACCACGCATGAGAAGCTATAAGTGGCAGAACAAGTGTAAATTGTAAAGACACAAAGGCCTTTCCTCAACTGGGATATAAATGAAGGAAGAATGCGGTGTTGTGGGTGTGGTGATACCCGATGCAGAGCCACGGTCAAATAATGTCGCCCTTCAGATATACTACGCATTGCACACATTGCAGCATAGAGGTCAGGAATCTACGGGTATAACCATTAACGATGGGAACCAGCTACAGTCCATTAAGGGGATGGGACTGGTCCCTGAAGTCTATTCTAAGGATGACCTGTTGAAACTTGTCGGTAATGTTGGGATCGGACACGTTCGCTATTCCACGACTGGAGAATCCAAGATCGAGAACTGTCAACCAATGACAGTGAACTACAAGAACGGGACTGTAGCCATAGCACATAACGGGAATCTCGTGAACGGGAAGGAACTTCGTGATGAGCTTGAGATCGATGGCCATATATTCGTCACTGAATCCGATACTGAGGTCATAGCTCATCTTCTCGTAAAAAAGCTGTTGCGGCATGACCCTGTAGAATCGATAAAAGCAGTGATGAAACGGCTTGTCGGCTCTTACTCGCTTACCATACTGATCGATGACCTCATGATCGCAGTCCGGGACCCCCTGGGGTTCAAACCGCTCTGTATCGGGGAAATAGATGGAGGGTACGTTGTTGCCTCTGAAAGCGTCGCCATCGATACGTTGAACGGCAAACTGATACGAGATGTCAATCCTGGAGAAATTGTGGTCTTTGGCAGCAAAGGGATAGAAAGTTATCAGATATACAAAAATAAAAAAACCGCACATTGCGTCTTTGAATATATATATTTTGCCTGACCAGATTCAACCATAGATGGAAAGCTGGTCTATAAGGTTCGAGAGAGGATCGGGAAAGAGCTCTCCCGTGAACATCCTATCGATGCGGATATCGTCTCTCCTGTACCCGACTCCGGAATCACTTCTGCCATAGGATATTCCAACGAGTCAGATATCAAATATCGAGAAGGATTGATGAAGAACCGTTACATCGGACGTACATTTATCCTTCCGGGTCAGGAAATGCGAGAGACTGCCGTGCGTCTCAAGATGAACACCATATCCGCTAACCTCAAGGGAAAGAAGGTGATCCTTGTTGATGACAGTATCGTGCGTGGTACTACTTCCCGGAAGATCATAAACATGGTACGCAATGCCGGTGCGCTGGAAGTACATGCACGTATTGGAAGCCCACCCATCAAAGCACCCTGTTACCTTGGCATCGACATGGCTACACGCGAGGAACTTATCGCAGCCAATAAGACCAATGACGAGATCAAAGAAATGATCAATGCCGACTCCATCGAATATCTCAGTATCGACGGACTTATCAAAGCCATTGGGATCGATAGAGACAACCTGTGTCTTGGGTGCCTGACAGGCATCTATCCTGTAGAAATACCTGGTGAAGAATGCCAATGTCGTCAGCTTAAATTGAACGATTTTTAACGCTTTTTTGCATCCATTTCCATATATTTTTCTGCATACCGTCCAACACGTATCCCACCATAACCGATCGCCAAGCCAATAAGTGCTCCTGCAGCCACATCGCATGGATAGTGTACTCCTACGAACATGCGGCTTATGCTGATAAGGATCGCAATGATCCATATGATGGGACTGAGTTTTCCACTGGCCAGTGGATGCAGGAACATTGCTGATGCAAACGAGAGAGCCGCATGCCCACTTGGCATAGAATACCCGGATGCTTCGACCAGAACACGTACGTCCTCAGGCCGGGGGAACATGAGATATGACTTGAGGTATATCACGATCAGCCATGTAATGAAAAGGACAGCACCATACGATATAGCAACCTTCTTCCCTTTGAACCAGAACACCAGTACTCCGATCACCACCCACAGATATAGGTCCCCTGCTACAGACAGGGCGATCATTAGTGGATCAAGCAACGAACAGGAGTTCAATACCTGCAGGATCTGGACATCCATATCACAAAGAGGCATGGATAAACAGACGACAGGTAAGTATAAACATTTTTGCAGTTCTCCCTACAGAATATTATATTGACACCATCAGATATTACAGTGAACCTTACGAACTTTCGTTAGAATTGGACGGACACAGTTCGTTCACCATACACTCCGTGCATCTGGGTCTCCGTGCCGGGCAAACCCTCCTGCCGTGCAGGATCAGTGTCATTGACAGGTCTTCCCAGTCCTCCTGTCTGGAAAGGGCCATGAGATCCCTCTCGATCTTCACAGGATCGGTATGCTCTGTGAGACCGAGCCGTTTGGATAGTCTTTTAACATGAGTATCAACGGCAATACCACCCATCACACCATACCCTCTGGCAAGGACGATGTTCGCGGTCTTCCTGGCAACCCCCGGTAGTGTGAGCAAGTCCTCCATGGTATCAGGCACCCGGGAATTAAAATCGGAGATGATTATCTGTGAACTCTTCCTGATGTTCTTTGCCTTGTTGCGGTAAAACCCTGTGGAATATACCTCTTTTTCGAGCTCATCGGGATCAGCGCCGGCAAATTCTTCCACATTCCTGTATTTCCTGAACAGGGATTCCGTCACCTTGTTCACATGTGCATCGGTACACTGTGCCGAAAGGATAGTTGCCACAAGGAGTTCCAGGACATTATTGTAGTGGAGAGCTGGATCGGGATGAGGATATTCCTTTTGCAGAATCGACCAGATCCTGTTGAAGTTGTAGGTATTATCTATCATATGGCAGTATTTTTCAGGAATGGGATATAAACGTTTTCAATCCACCATTGAAAATCACATAATTGATCGTATTTTAATAGGAACTACTTAATATGGCCGACCAGTAGGACTGAATAATAGAACATACTCGATCATTACAAGGGATGAAACGGAATACTGGAATACTGTGACCATGGATCTACTGAACATATTTGGAAACATTCATTCAGTTGACGTATTAGCCATACTCACACACATCGATCGGCTTATCTGGGGCCCGCCACTGTTGATGCTGCTAGTTGGCACCGGCCTGTACCTGACCTATCGACTCCGTTTTATCCAGATCCTCAAACTCCCCACAGCCCTGCGATATGTGCTCCGCCGAGGACATAAGGACGACGGCATAGAGGGCGACATCTCGAGCCTTGCTGCCCTGACCACCGCACTGGCTGCGACCATCGGGACCGGGAACATTGTAGGAGTGGCAACCGCTATCCAGATAGGAGGGCCAGGAGCACTTTTCTGGATGTGGATAGCCGCCTTTTTCGGAATGGCTACCAAGTATTCCGAATGCCTGCTGGCCGTAAAGTACCGGACTGTGGACGAGAACGGATATATGTCCGGCGGCCCCATGTACTACATCAGGAACGGGCTTGCCCACAAACCTTACAGTGAACCTCTTGCTCGATTCTTTGCCATCTCCGGGATAGGCGTGGCCTTTTTTGGGATAGGGACCTTTCCACAGATCAATGCCATTGTGGATTCGGCATCCTTTACCTTCCACATACCTGTGCCCTATACTGCTGTCATTGTTACCACCCTTGTGGCCCTGGTCATTATTGGAGGGATCAGAAGTATCGCACGGGTCGCCATGATCATCGTGCCGTTCATGGCAGTTGCCTATGTGTTCGGATGTGTGCTGGTCATTGCAATGAACATAAACAGCCTGTGGCCAACCGTAATTCTCATCGTAAGGTCCGCATTCAATCCTACGGCTGCAGCCGGTGGTTTTCTGGGTTCGACCATGATCCTTGCCATGCAGATGGGGATCGCCAGAGGTGTATTTTCCAATGAATCGGGCCTTGGAAGCGCACCCATCGCCGCAGCTGCCGCCAGAGTGAAGGAACCTGCACTGCAGGGGCTGATATCCATGACAGGCACCTTCTTTGACACCATCATCATCTGTACCATGACCGGTATAGTACTGATCATGACCGGTTCATGGAAAGGTGAACTTGCTGGTGCATACATGACAGATTATGCATTCTCCAGTGTTCTCGGCGATATGGGCAGTTATCTTGTTGGTATCGGACTGATATTCTTTGCATTCACCACCATTCTCGGATGGAACTATTATGGAGAACGATGCACCGAGTTTCTTGTGGGAGTGAAAGGGATACTGCCATACAGGATCATCTACATTATGATGGTAGCATCAGGGGCGTTCCTGACCATTGACGTGATCTGGGTCCTTGCGGATATATTCAACGGACTGATGATTATCCCGAACCTGATCGCATTGATCGGACTCAGGAAGGTCATTGTATCAGAAACACAGAAATTTTTTGGTTCACAGGAGAATCTAAAGACTGATCCATGATCTGCAAATGTATGAAAATCCACCATAACATCCCGTACAGAGGTTCTTCACACCACAAGGTTTACTTAATAATCCATCGTCGAGATAACGATCATGTCCCTGACCAGTATCATCATCAAAGGAGCAAAGGAACACAACCTCAAGAACATCGACCTGACCCTGCCGCGTGATAATCTCATTGTCATCACCGGTCTGAGCGGTTCAGGGAAATCCTCCCTGGCCTTTGACACTATCTATGCAGAAGGACAGCGCCGGTATGTTGAATCGCTCTCTGCCTATGCCCGTCAGTTCCTGGGTCAGATGGAAAAACCCGATGTAGAATACATCGAAGGACTCTCACCTGCCATCTCCATTGAGCAGAAGACGACCAGCAAGAACCCACGTTCTACCGTGGGAACCGTCACGGAGATCTACGATTATCTGCGCCTGCTGTATGCCAGGATCGGCATCCGGCACTGTCCGGATTGCGGGCGTGTGATAGAGCCACAAAGTGTGGACCAGATCGTGGACAGTATCATGCAAATACCTGAGAGTTCAAAGGTCCATGTCCTTGCACCACTGATACGTGAGCGCAAAGGAGAGTATAAGAAACTCCTTCAGGACATTCGGAGTGAAGGATTTTCCCGTGTGCGCATCGATAATGAGATCATATCTCTGGACGATGTTGAATCTGTGGAACTGGGACGTTACCAGAAGCACAATATAGAGATCGTTGTGGACCGGCTCGTAATTAAGGAAGGGATCGAAGACCGGCTCACGGATTCCGTGGAAACAGCACTCGTGAAGGGGGATGGAACGTTGATCGTACACGTCATTGACGATGAGGAAATGGTGTTCAGCGAAAATTTGGCCTGCCCGAATTGCGGAATTGGATTTGAGGAACTGGAACCGGCCGCATTCTCTTTCAACAGCCCGCAGGGTGCGTGTGAGGTGTGTCACGGACTGGGCACCTCCATGGAATTTGACCCTGACCTGATCATTCCGGACCCATCCCTGTCACTGAATGAAGGTGCCGTGGAACCATGGTATACCAAAACTGGTGATGGATATTATATGCAATCGTTGAGATCGGCGGCAAAACATTTTGGATTCCCGATGAATGTGCCTTATAAAGACCTTGATACTAAGTCTCAGGACATCATACTCCATGGTATCAGTGAACGTATTCCGTTCGTCCATACGGGCAGAGACGGTGGACTTTGGAAGCACACCGGTCACTTTCGTGGTGTAATTGCCCATCTCTCAAAGATATACGATCGTACCGATTCCGAGAGTTCAAAGGACAGGGTGCGCCGATATATCAATACCACTCCCTGTCAGACCTGCAATAGCAAACGCCTGAAGCCTGCAAGTCTTGCGGTCATCATTGATGATCACAATATAATGCAGGTCACTCAACTGTCCATTGAGGCAGCTCTGCATTTTTTCGAAGAACTTGAAATGAAACTGGATGATCGGGAATATACCATCGCCCGCATGATATTAAAAGAGATCAAGTCACGACTGGGCTTCCTTGTGGACGTTGGGCTAGATTATCTGTCCATGAGCAGGACGGCTGCCACTCTTTCAGGTGGTGAGGCCCAGCGGATAAGACTGGCCACCCAGATCGGGTCCAGTTTGATGGGGGTACTCTATATCCTGGACGAGCCGAGCATCGGCCTGCATCAGAGAGACAACCTGCGCCTGATCAACACCCTCAAGCATCTCAGGGATATCGGCAACACGGTGATCGTTGTGGAACACGACGAAGAAACGATCATGAATGCAGATCATGTGGTCGATATGGGACCGGGTGCTGGCATTCATGGAGGAGACATCGTTGCACAGGGACCTCCTGATGCCATCATGTCAGATCCTGCTTCGCTCACAGGCAAATACCTCAGTCAGCAGATGGAGATCGAGGTACCCTCAAGCCGACGTGAACCCCATGGTTATCTGAAACTGGAAGGAGCATCCTCAAACAATCTGAAGACCATTGATGTGGAATTTCCTCTGGGTGTGATGATCTGTGTTACAGGTGTATCCGGATCCGGTAAAAGCACACTGATTAATGAGACGCTGAACAAGGTGCTTGCACAGAAATTAAACCGTGCACATGCGCGGCCCGGAAAGTACGAGGACATTATCGGTCTTGATAATGTGGACAAGGTGATCAACATAGACCAGTCCCCTATTGGCCGAACACCTCGTTCCAATCCTGCCACCTATACGAACCTGTTCACCCCGATACGTGAACTGTTCTCACAGACAAAACTATCCAGATCACGTGGTTATAAACCTGGAAGGTTCAGTTTCAATGTCCGTGGCGGCCGCTGCGAAACGTGCGCAGGTGACGGTATCATCACAATCGAGATGCATTTTTTGCCTGATG
>JAIOTO010000118.1 GCA_021106765.1 Methanosarcinaceae archaeon | reverse complement strand
ATATCGCCAAACGTGATGTACTGCGCACACATACAACTGCGGTCACCATCAAATATCTTGCCGATAATCCCGAGCCGCCCGTCAAAGCATTCTGCATCGATAGAGCCTATCGCCGAGAGACCATCGATCCTACCCATACCCCCGAGTTCGAGCAGCTTGAGGGCGTTATCATGGATGAGGACATGTCATTTGCAAACCTGCTTGGCTGTCTTGCTGAGTTCTATCATCGAATGGGATTCAAGGATGTCCGATTCCGACCAGGTTACTTCCCGTACACAGAACCAAGCGTGGAACCCGAGGTATACATTGATGGAATGGGTTGGGTGGAACTTGGTGGTGCAGGAGTGTTCAGAAAAGAGGTTACCGAACCACTGGGTATCAATCAACCCGTACTTGCATGGGGACTTGGTGTCAGTCGTGTGGCAATGCTCAAATTGGGCCTAAAGGACCTGCGCGAGTTGTACAAATCAGATATTGGTTGGCTGCGTAAGAGCGAGATATGTAAATCATAACTCAACGGCGTGCCAGCATTCGTTGGGCGAACGATAACGATCGTGCAATGAGCGAACGCTTCATATCAACGGCATCGTGTGGACAGAGCTCACGGCAGCAGTAACACAGCAAACAGATATCATCATTGATCTGCAGTACCCCATCGTTCTCTTCAATAGCATGGGCAGAACAGTTCCTGACACATGCTCCACAGTGACTGCATTTTTCCAGATCGATATACAACCTTATGGTAAAAAAACGTCCGAGATTGCTGACTACGAATGGAGGCAATCGACCAATTATTCCACCCGTGGAGCGTTCGAACTTAACCTTTGCCTCACTTATAGCCACTCCCACAACCTCCGGTTGCAGGTCACCAAATCCGCGTCGTATGGCAGCTGCAGTGGTGGGGACAGACATGGGTTCAAATCCGATCAAACGGGATGCCACCACATCCATGGACACACAGTCGTAGCTTGCCATCACAACACCTACTTTCCTGGGCTTACCATGGGATGGACCATTACCCTCCATCCCCACCACCCCGTCCATTATTGCAAGATGGGGTACCCTTACGGAATATATGTCAACTACAGCATCACCGAATCGGTCACGATCTGCCAGCAAATGTGCCTGCTTGCGGGTCTTTAGGGGAATTACCCCGAACATGTTCTTCACAGCCCCTGTGTACAATGTTAACTCGTGTGTCTTGAGCTTTGGGAGTGAGATGACAACATCTGCCTCAAGGGGCACATTGGACAGGTACAGGCTGTGAAAATGTACAGCGTCCGGTACTGTTACCTCTGAGAAACCTGCGATCTCAAAACTGATAACCTCCGCCCCACATTCACTGGCCGCATCCCTGATACCGGATACATCGAGCGCCTCATCTGTGATCCCCGGCCAGGTGATCCCTGCACAATCGCCCACCACAGGAATGCCTCCTATGTCCATTACCAGCTCACACATTGCTGATATGATCGCGGGATGGGTGGTGACCGCTTCATCCGCAGTCCTGGCTGCCAGCACATTGGGTTTTAGCAGGACACGATCCCCCGATGAGATGATCCTATCAAGTCCCCCGATGAGATCAAGTGCCTCAATGATCGCTTCCTTTGCCCTGGAATAATCATCGCAACAGACTATAGATACCGGTGATCTCATGTAATTACCTTTTGAGATGATCGTAACAAATGGTCATTGGATGTCGAACCGTTCAACGGTTTGTATATTCATTGTTCATTCTACCGGACACCAGTCCCATCAGATGAGCAGGAATTGCACCGATGGCGGTACATGTCTCGAACGAGACGCCCGCAGACGTGAGATCAAGGTGATACTTTGCCAGCGAGAACGTCTGTTTTGGAAGGCCTTTCCTACCAAGTCCCACCAGGAACAGATATGACTGGCGATCCCTGATCCCATCTGCGATCTGCTCGGGACTTGCAGCGAATCGTGGATCAGGCTTTGAGGTGGTGGCAACCACCTGCCCGAATTGGGACTGGAATCCTTTTTTTGGCAGATCGAATACAAAGAAGTGGTTCTTCTGGTTCAACATGTCCAGATATTTACCCGATTCACCGATGGTAGTCTTGTCCATTATATATTCAACGAGTTCATCACGCTCCATCTTGAAAGGGAAGTCAAAAAGTGCAAGAGAGAATCCAAAAGCGTAACAGATAGGTGCAGCCCGTGCTATGGCACGATAGTGCGCATCGATCACCTTGATACGGTCATATGTATTTACAATACCCAGGGTCAACACAATATATCACTTCTCCAGTCCAAGACATAGTACATGTTGTGCGCACCTCTCAATCCTCTCACAATGCCGGCAGTCATCCCATAGCTGCACCCTCAAGGCGGAATCTGCTGGTTCCACAAAACCGAGCTTCCTGAAGAATACCGGTGCCGTTGTTCTCACGTATAGTTGTTTCCACGCAGCAGGCATGTGCTCAACAATATACTCCACCATATTTGAACCGATCCCCGTGCCACGATAATTGGGATGCACAGCGATAGTATGCAACTCCGGACAGGGGCGATGGATAAAACATGCAGCACCCACAACACGGGCCTGCACTTCAGCAACGACAAAATCATTCAATGCAACGCCATCCCTATCAAGGAAATAAGTGGACAGGAGGATATCGATAGCTTCCTCATCCTCCTTACCGGCAGGACGTATGGTAACTACCGGACTTGTAGAGGTCATAGAGTTCATAAGATCTATAGGATCTATGTGATTCATAAGGGACCATCCATACTTCCACTGCGGAATCCTTCAATATCAAGCGTTATATGTTCAAAACCTAATTCCTTTAGATCAGATACGATCTGCTCTTTATTGTCCGTCACCACCCTGATATCAGCAGGGTACACCTCTATCCGTGCGATCTGTCCGTGATCACGTACCCGTACCTGAGAAACTCCAAGGGATATGAGTAGATCTTCGGCAACCTCGACACGGGCCAATCGCTTCTTCGTTACATTTTCCCCAACTGGTAATCGTGTCATCAAACAGGAATTGGAGGGTTTTCCGGCAACCTCCAACCCCAGGGAACGTGCGATCGCACGCACCTCTGCTTTAGTTACATTGGAATCCACATACGGAGAACATACCATATTCCCTGCTTCGGTGATCGCACGCCAACCAGGACGATATCCCATGATCTCTGACACATTGGTGCCTTCGATGATCACATTGTATCCCTGTCCTCCAATTTCGTCCAATATTCTCAACAGTCGTTCACATAACATCTTCTTGCAGAAATAGCATCTATCAGGCTCATTCCCTGCGACATGTGGCTCATCGAGCGTATCAATGGTAACAACCTGATGTCTGATCCCTATCACACGTGCTGTTTCTACGGCGTCCCTGAGTTCACGCCGGGACAGCATGCAACCATCAAGCGTGACAGCAACTGCATGTTCACCCAGCACATCCACGGCCAGTGCAGCAAGGGTCGCACTATCTACACCTCCGGAAAGGGCAACCAGCACGCCATCATATTTTGCGATCGACTCCTTTATGCGATCGATCTTTTCCGATATCATTATCGTATGAAAATGTATATTGCTAATATATAGTACAAACCCATGAGCGTTCTTTCATTATTGACCATACAAAAGATATTAATAGATTCATATCATAGTTATTATAATTATATGAATTATCTTGCGGATAACCATTCACACTTTGGAAAGGTATAAAAATGGACAACGACTGGCAGATCGATCTGGACATTCCGGACATAGGGACAATGATCACACTTATGTCCACAGCAATATGTTCTGCGATCATTGGAGCTGCAGAGATATCATACACGATGATGTGGATCACATCTGCATATGAAAGACACGGAAAGGATTTTTTTATAGATCTGATCAATGCACAATCTCTTACATGGACAGCTGAGTTCGTAATTGTGGCGGGATCGCTCATACTGTGCTCTGCTATTATATTTCTGTTGACCACAACAATTGCCCTGATAGACCTGAACCGGGTCAAGAACAATAAGAAAAACAGGATACGAATTATTTTCGTTCTGTTCTTTATCGGGCTTGCACTGCTCTTTATGGCACTGGTCTCGGGACTGCTACTTAGGTACATTTAACATGGGGAACTAAACCATCTGCACAGGAAGTGAAGAACGATGAGTACGGCCAAGATTACCGGTATGATAAAGGAGATCCCTAAAAAGACCGGATCCAAAAAAATAGCTTTTGATGATATCGAGAAGCTGGACAATCACACCCAGAGAATAATGTATCCGATCTCTGCGATCGTCGGGCAGGAAAAAATGCTCAGAGCACTCATACTGAACGCGATCAATCCGTCCATCGGCGGAGTACTGATCCGGGGACAGAAAGGAACCGCAAAATCAACTGCAGTAAGGGGTCTTGCAGAGATACTACCTGAGATCGAGACCATCGAGGGGTGCAAGTTCAACTGCGATCCTGCAGATCCTGAGAAGTTTTGCTGGGAATGCCGGGATAAACATAAACGTGGGTCATTGAAGGTGAAAAAACACCCTATGAAAGTAGTGGATCTCCCCGTAGGTGCCACTGAAGACAGGGTAGTGGGCAGTCTTGATATTGAAAAAGCAGTAAAGGAAGGTGTTCAGGCGTTTGAGCCCGGGATCCTGGCCCAGGCGAACCGCAATATCCTCTATGTAGATGAGATCAACCTGTTGGACGATTTTGTGGTCGATGCACTTCTGGATGCTGCGGCAATGGGAGTGAACACTGTGGAGCGGGAAGGTGTAAGTGTCAGCCATCCCTCGGATTTCATTATCATTGGCAGTATGAATCCTGAAGAGGGAGAGCTCAGGCCCCAGCTGCTGGACAGGATCGCATTGCAGGTCGAGGTGGAAGGTATATCGGATCTGGAACAGCGGATCGAGATCATCGAACGGCGTAATGCCTTCAATGAAAGAACACAGACATTCAGGAATGATTTTGAGCCAGAACAGGAAAGACTGCGCTCGAAGATAATGAAGGCAAAAAAGATATTTGGGCGTGTCACGTCCACACGAGATAATCTGGGAACCATCGCTCAGATATGTATTGCATTTAATGTGGATGGACATCGGGCAGATATCATGATCGAGCGCACGGCAAGGACCAATGCTGCATATGATGGCAGGGACCGGATCACGAACAACGATATCATTGAGGCGGCAGAGATGGTACTGCCTCATCGAATGCGTAAGAAACCGTTCGAGGAGGAGGAGTTCAGTGTAGAGCAACTCCAGGCGGTCGTGAACGGTACGGTCTAAAGGGATGAAGAATGAGCAACGATACGGCTGCCTCACGTATGAGGCAGAACCTCCTGCGTGAGTACGGCATCAAGGTCTTCAACATAGGGAGACCGATACTGTGTATACGCATACCGAGATCGGGTATAGAGGAGTTAGGGCCAGCAGAGTCCGATGCTATCCTGAAACATATGGAGCCTATCAGCAAGCAGTTGAGACCGGATGAGATTAGGGATGTTTTTATTATTGCAGATACAAATTATGTGGTCATTGAACCGAATACCTTTTTTGTGCAACTTGAGACGAAAGGACAGAGCCTGGTCAATGAACCTGTATCCACAACAGCTACATCCATTCATGTAAACAGAGAGAAACAGACCCTCGGACCAATTGACCGAACACCAAAAAATGTCATCTCTGTCCAAGACGAAAAACATGAGCCCGATCGGGACGAAAAAGCAGTATCATTAAACACTACGCCAATCACATCGTCCACCACTGAAGAGGGTGTGATAACGACTGACGAGATGACCATAACAGAGGAGACCACATCCCAATTGGAAAGCCAGGGATCTACAGGATCACGGGATAGCACCTCTTCTACGGGTTCGGTCAAGGATGAAAAGACAGTGAGCAAGATCCTTACCGATTTTGCAAGAAATGGTCAGAAGAAAAAGATCGTTACAGGCAGACTCCGATCGGGACGACGGGCAGAGGTCCTGACCCTATCAAAGCGAGGACGGTATGTCAGGTTCCGTATGCCGGGAGAGAAGATCAGCGATATTGCCATTGCTCCAACTGTGCGGGCTGCTGCACATCATGCTGAGAACGGGAAGATCGTGATAAAAAAAGGAGATCTGCGTGAGAAGATCCGCCGACGAAGGGTCTCCACGCTCATAAACATCGTATTTGATACATCCGGTTCCATGGATGAGAAAAAGAAGATACAGATCACAACAACTGTGGTACTGGCACTGCTAAAGGATGCGTACCAGAGGCGAGATCGGGTGTCTCTGGTGACCTACAGCGGCCGCTCTGCAGATCTTGTATTGCCATTCACATCCTCGGTTGAGGCAGCCAAACGTTATCTGGAAAAGGTC
>JAIOTO010000106.1 GCA_021106765.1 Methanosarcinaceae archaeon | reverse complement strand
ATACACCCCTGTCACCCCCCAGTACCAGGGACTGTTCCTTGATGTCGCTTCCAAGCTCGCCAGTGGTGTACACTCCCTGGAAGATCGACTGTGCCTGCCGGATCTCATGTAGTGTGGCGACCTTCGCGATCTCTTTTTTCAGGTTTGTCGAGAAGGACGTCGGCACATAAACATCCATACCCGGACAGGCATTGAGCACATGCGACATTCCTCCGATATGATCCCAATGCTGGTGGGACAATACCAGTGTATCGATCGTCCGGATATCGATGCCAAGGCTGTCCAGGTTCTCCAGCAGGGCACATCCGTTCCAGCCAGTGTCGAACAGTATGTGATGCTGTCCGAACTTGATATAACAGGAAAATCCCCAACCGCTGATCAGGTCTGGATCAGCCTTATTGTCATAGACCACGGTAAGTTCCATATCATTCCTCGAGTCCAAATCTTTTTTTCAGGTAATAACGGGAGTAGATGGCACCTGCCGGATTGTGTGCAAGGACCCGATCCTTGACGATAAAGGTAGTCACCGGTGCTCGGGAATGCTTTGTGAACAGAGTGTCATGACCGATACACAATCCAACAATGAGATTCAGGTCCGTATCACAGTCATTCAATACCCGAGCCTGACCCAGAGGATTGCATGTAGCTTCGAACTGCTCAGTATGGATCTTTTCGAGTTCATAGTCCTCCTTGTCGACACCACATACCTTACAGCATACCGAATGGACATCGAAATCCTGCCCCAGTATGCGGGCAACCGTCTCTGCTTCCTTTGCAAGCCCGATGCAAAAAGCGATTCCCAGTTTATGGTATCCCATTTCCTTTGCATAGAGGATGATCTCTTCCAACCGCGTCTTTTTCATATAGTACCTAGCTTCAATAGCAGCAGATGCCTTCATGGAGACAAGATCTTTGCCTGTGTATTCCAGTTCATCCGCTATGTCCGTGCAATCCTTACCAGTGATACATTCTCTATTGTTACAATCTGTACATTTCATATTTGCTATCCTCACTTGATGGCAATAGTCCTCACTGATCATCGACCTGCAAAAGCTCGTCCAGTACTTTTTCCCATATCCGAGTCACTCCCCGGGAGAATTCGCTGTCTGAATATTCACACACAGTCATCTCATTGATCATCGCCTGTGTGGGCGTATTATCAAAGGGCAGTCTGCCAACGACCGGTATTTCCAGATCATCGCAGTATTCCTCAATGAGACGTGTGTTCTCGTCATTGATATCATATTTGTTGATACACACCGTGGCAGGTATATTAAAATGATAAGCAACATCCACTACCCGCTCGAGATCATGGATGCCTGAGAGACTCGGTTCGGTTATTATCAGCACCATGTCCACACCAGTGATGGCGGCGATCACCGAACACCCGGTCCCGGGTGGGCCGTCAATGATCACCAGGTCACGTTCCTGTTCCTCTGCCATCTTCCGTGCAGATTCCCGGACCACAGCAACAAGTTTGCCGCTAGCCTCCTCCCCGATCCCAAGTTTGGCATGGACCATGGGTCCAAACCGTGTGAGTGAACGATACATCCATCCAGACCGTCGGTTTTCCATTGTGATGGCATCCACCGGGCAAACGTATTCACATACCCCACATCCCTCACATCGGTGAGCTTCGATCGTGATATCCGGAGTGATAGCATCAAAACGGCAATGTTCCCGACACACACCACATTTGGTACACTGATCGGGATCTATCACTGCGACATCCAGACCATAGAAGTCGACCGTTTCCTGCACATCCGGATCAAGGATCAGATGCATATCAGCTGCATCCACATCACAATCAGCGATCACTGCATTGTGAGCCAATGACGCAAAAGCTGCTGCAATGGTAGTCTTTCCGGTGCCACCCTTCCCACTGATCACTGTAAGTTGTTTCATTCGATCACCTCTGTGTATTCCCGGATCGTCTCGAACATTTGTACGAACCTCTCCTTCCATTCCGGCATCTCCTCAACAAAAGGAATGCCATTTGAATATGTCTCTGCGATCTGTCGGACAAATGGTATTTCCAGCAGCAGGGGGATACCCTCTGAGATACAATACTGCCTTACCCGATCATCTCCCATATCACTGCGATTGATCACCACGCCATAAGGGATATCCATCTTTCTCACCACCTCCACGGCTAGCTTAAGGTCATTGAGTCCGAAAGGAGTGGGTTCAGTGACAAGGATACAGTAGTCCGCATCGTCAAGAGTGGTGATGACAGGGCACGCCGTGCCTGGTGGAGCATCTATGATGGTTGTACCATTGCTGTGTATATACTCTTTGAGCGCCTCAATAAGAGGTGAGGCCATTGGCTCCCCGATGTTCAGAAGCCCATGATACAGTTCGACGGTAGATATCCCTGGCTGTGAACGTTCGATAATACCAATACTACGTTCATTTTCAGTTATGGCATCGAGCGGGCAGACCAGGGCACATCCTCCGCATCCATGGCAGAGAGCATCAAATATCATCATCCGCTCAGGCAGGGTTGCAAGCGCATTGAACCGGCAGAAATCAGAACATTTGCCACACAGATCACATTTAGCAGTATCGATGAAAGGTACCTTCAATTTCACATCCTCTATCTCTTCGAGGTCGTATTTCATGAACAGGTTGCAGTTTGGCTCCTCTACATCACAGTCCAGCAACTGGACCTTTTCCAAAGATAAAGCCAGATTTATGGCCAGTGTGGTCTTGCCGGTCCCACCTTTTCCGCTTGCGATCGCGATCTTCATTATTGTTATCTCCATTGTATGTCTTTATTATTCTGTGGATAAGGTTCTCACACTCAGTTCCGAAACCATGTCGTTCAGTGTTCCAACATCGTCCACATCGTCCGGCATATTGAGCAGTTTCACAAAACTATCATGACGTTTATGAAATGAACCCTTTCCAATATCCCTGACGGGTACAAGGCCGATGCTTCGACTTTCCGGGAACTCTGCAATTCTCACACTCTTTTTCCGATCCAGATCTGCAGCAGGGTTCTCATCGACATTCCAATTTAGAATTGTGCCATCCTCCAGCTCGATAAAGATGTAATATGTTATTTCCCCAAGGTGCATGGGAGGTTTTGATCGCAAACCATCCGACCTCTAACTTCTCCTGTACAACCATAATATCTTATCATATCTAAAAAAAAATAAGAAGAGGGCATGGATTGGAAAGCAGTACTCTCCTTACGTATGTAGATCCTGCCTTCATCCTTCAAGATTTAGTGTTGGTGCCCGTGTTGGCGATGTTCATTGCAGGCATTCTCATTTGTAGCCATGGACAATTTGCCAGCTTCCCATGCATTGATAGCATCCTGCACGGTCCCCTGTGCACCTATAAAGACCTCTATTCCATAGTTCTCGAACATCGTTACAGCTTTTCCACCAAGCCCGCCACAGAGCATGATGTCCACACCCGCTTTTGAAAGCAGTTCCGGTGGCATTCCAACTCCTCCACGGTGCTCGCTGGTGTTCTCGACAACAATTACGTCCTTTGTTTCAGTGTCCAATACTGTATATGTCGTGACCATGCCGAAATGCTGTCCTACGGCATCGTCCAGACCTCCCTTTTCCATTGATGGTACGCATACTTTCATAATATCACTCGCTATTGTCGTGTTTATTCCCATATATCATTGTCTGTTACTGCTGTCCTCTTCCGCGACCTTTGCCCATTCCACGACCCTGTCCCTGTCCCTGCCCCATTCCTGCATGTGCAGCAGCAGTGGGAACATCAGCAAGGGTCAGTTTCCCATCCATATATTGCTTGATAGCATCAGCAATCGTGCCACTGGCACCAGTGGCTATCCTGATATTGGCAGCGGATAGTACCTGATGAGCATTGGGTCCGATATTACCTGTAATAAGGACATCAATGTTACGGCCCACAATACTCTGAGCTGCCTGGATCCCAGCTCCCCCGGACGCTGACGCGGCAGAGTTCTCAAACCCCTCTGAGGTCATTGTGTCCGGATCGGCGATCACAAAGTACTGACATCGTCCAAAACGTGGATCCATAGAAGCATCCATTGTTTTTCCATTCGAAGTTACGCATATCTTCATCTATTTTCACCTTTTTGACGGATATTATGCACATGTGGGAGAAAATATATAAACGTTTCTGTTAGTACCATTGACATATACACATACATACGGATACTTTTGCCATTAATATTGCATCACTTCATCCATTATATATATGGGAGCAAATATGTATTATGTATGTTAACACTCGTAGAAGCGATCATCCTTGGTACCGTCCAGGGCATTGCCGAATGGCTTCCCATTAGCAGTGAAGGGATGACCTCACTTGTGATGGTGAACGTCTTTGGTATGACACTTTCAGAAGCAATTCCACTTGCCATATGGTTGCATATTGGCACCCTGCTCTCTGCAGTGATCTACCTACGGCAAGATGTGATGGATATTCTCAGAGATCTTCCTGACTATGTGCGGAGTTTCTCATCCGGGTCATCACATGATGCGACCATCACGTTCCTTATCATATCCACACTATTGACCGGTATTGTGGGCCTCCCCTTAATGAAATTCGCAACCGGTTTCACGGATTTCTCTGGTGCACTGGCAACAGCGTTAATCGGGGTCCTGCTCATTGCCACCGGCATCCTTCAGAAAGTCGTGGCAAAAGGATCCGCTAGAAAAAATCTTCCGGAAATATCCGATTCTGTCATTGTAGGAGTGGCACAGGGCTTTGCAGCCCTTCCCGGGATCAGTCGCTCCGGAATCACGGTGTCTGCCCTTCTCCTACGCAAATATGAGTCTTCCAAGGCCATCAGACTGAGCTTCCTCATGAGCATACCCACGATACTGGTGGCCGAGATCGGGATCGGATTGATGGGGCTGATCACAGTGGACAGATATGCAGTAGTGGCACTGTTATTTGCCTTTTTGTTCGGGCTGTTGACGATAGACATGTTCCTGAAAGTGGCGGAACGAATGGATTTCTCGAACTTCTGTATTGCCCTGGGGTTACTGAGCGTTCTTGTATTGTTACTCTGATCCGGTAATGGCGACCCATATTCACGATATAAGGAGATGGCTTCTGAATCACAGAAATGCCAGAATATGAATTGAGAGGAATCGATCCAGGTTTAGATATATCTATCCGGATATTAAGACGATAGGCAACACAAAAAAAGTAAAAGGAAAAAGAAAAGGAAATGGACTTAGTAAGTCCACTTCTTTGCTTCTTCGATCATTGTCTGCAGGTTCACCGTAGGTGTATTGCTGACAATTCCGCAACCTGGTGCGAGCAGACCAACGCCTGCTTCCATGACCTTCTTGGACTCTTCCTTGATGGCCTCGACATTTACTTCGCCCTGGTTCCAGAGCATGCTTACAGGATCAAGGTTTCCGATGATGATAGCCTTGTCCACTTTGCTCACTGCAGCTGCAGCGTCTACATTCTGGTCAACACTGATTGCGTCAACACCACATTTTTCCATCAGGCTGAGACCACCGGTGGTATCTCCACAGATGTGGAGTGCGACAGGTACGTTCAGCTCGTGCATTGCATCCATGAATTGTGTGTGGAATGGAGTAACGAACTTTTCGTAGAAATCAGCACCTATAAGCTGGTAGCTTGCAGTTGGATCAATAACAGCCATTGTGTCTGCGCCGTTCTCGATCTGTTTCTTGGCGTATGCAATGTTGAATGCGGTTGTGAACTCCATGACCTTCATACCGAACTCCTCGTCTGTCATGATGGTCATGAACCAGGAATCACCGGTGAGGTGCTGTGCAAGGGAGAATGGACCGATCATGCTACCTATAATAGGCAATTCATCTCCGTACTTGTCTGCCAGGATCTTGATCGCCTTGCAGACTTCATTGATCCTGCCTTCGCTCAGGTCATATCCCTCGAACTTTGCAATGTCACCAACTTCATTGATCACATGACTAATGACGGATGGCTGCTGTACTCTGGTACTTGGTTTGATGCCACAGCCAAAGAACTCTGCTTCAGCAGTGATGTCGAATGGGACACGTACAGCCTCAAAACCTATCATGGTGTGCCCTGCTTCTGCAAGGGTTGCCATCTTCTCTGCATCTGCATGGGCTTCTGGCCATGCTGCTCCACATTCGTCCATTTGTTCGACAGTTCCGGTCTGTGTGACACAGACAGCTGGCATCCTGTCAACTTCTTTACCGGTCAATGCGCGTGCTAATCTTTCTTTGGGTGTATATTCAGCCATTAAAACGTAACTCCTTTAAATTTAATAGTCATTAATCCTGATAGCTACTAAGGTAGTACGGCTATGCATTTAGCCTATAAATATCTTTTCGTATTGCCAGAATATCCGGGGCGATGAAAACACATAACCATACCTACAGTCTTGCATGTATCCGAAATCACCTCCGATCAAAAACACTACCAGTAACTCAGAGCACAGCATGTAGCATAGCTGCGACACCTATTACAAGAGGTTCCATTACCAGATCGACGTTGTCCCTTTTCCCGATATCATCTGGCAATCCACAGGGTATCCCCGGTGTAGAGACCAGACATCGTTCCGCCACCATACCTTCCGAAATGGTATTGCTATTGGGGGTGGCCTCAAAGACCATCGAGAATTTCTGAGGATGATCCAGATCAAGAGGTATTATTCCCAGTTCCTTCTCTGCCTTTTCGAGGAACTCGGCGTTAGGATCATAGGCAAACACATTGAATCCCTTTTTCACAAGATGCTCAGCCCCACCGTACCCGACCCGCCCAAGTCCTATCACAAGCACATCCTTCGTATCTGCATGCCGATAGCGTGAGGCGATCTCAGCATAGATCACACCGGTGCATATATGATTGGTGGCAATCTTCCCGTTCCTAAGATTGTGTGCTATGAACATATGGTCATCTGCCATCATCAGGATGTCCGCATCGCCGGAGGTGGCCTGATAATATCCCGTCACATCAGTATGTTCGGTGATGAAGCCATCCAGTCCGAAATAATCGGCAATGGCAAGCAGGGATGATGAAAAATTACCAATGATACCATTGCCAGCCGTGATGGGGATGATGCCGATCTTCTCGCAACCCAGTTTCGTTCCGTATACCGTTTCACATATCTGTTTGATATCCATGCCCGTTGCATCTTTGATAATATTGTCGTTATGTTCAAGTTTCTTCAATATGTCTTCCAGATCATCCGGTGTTAACAGTGCCATTATTTGATACCTCCTTCCATTTTCCTATAATGTTCCCTGATCAATGTAATTCCCTCTTCCCTTCTGGCTTCCACCATCATCTGATCGCCGCCCCAACAGATGAGAGTATAAACAGTTCGATCCCCCCTGCACACGAATAGTTCCAATCCTTGCCCGATGTGGAGTTCGGTGTAATCATCGCCCTGCGATAGCACATGTTCACCAACAGGGGTCAGTTCTTCGCCGACTGCTAAAAGATGCTCAAAAATGCAGTAGTTCTGCTCAGGTGCCATGTCGATCTCACTGACCCCGTCTGTGAATGCCTGCATCAGAAGCTTTAGCAGGTTGATACCCGATGAATGATACACCACCGTAGGTGTCTGGCTGGGGAATCGTGCATCGATCTCTATGACCCTGAGCCCTTCTGGTGACGCAATAGCCTCAACATCCATGATACCTTTCAGGGAAAGGTTGACCGCAAGTTCATAGGCGATACGTCTAAACGTTTGGTCATGAGGAATGGGTGTGATCATGTGGCAATCGTAGGTGTCATCAATATGCACCTTCGTCTCTTTTCCCACTGCAAAGTGTTCCCCATCCCCCACAACCTCAAGGGACACCACGTCTCCCGACACATATTCCTCTATCACCATGCCGGGATCAAGACCTGATAGCTCTTCATCTGTGTGGATGATCCGAGCACCCACACTGCTGCTTTCACAGGGGGGTTTGACAAAATACGGGGGTGCAGTGGGTTTGCCGGCGGGGATCGGTATGCCAATGGATGCAAAATACCGTCGGGACCGTAACTTATCCATGCTCACATGGTATGCATCATGATCAAAAAGGACAGGACAATCCAGGTGAGGTGTGATCCGTCTGATAAAGTCCAGAGTGGCAAGGTTCTCATTTACCGGTATGATGGCATCGACATCCCTTGAGATCTCGATCAAACGTTCAGGATCCTGTATGATATCAAAACAGTAGAAACGATCAACAACATTGCGTATCAGCGGTCTCTTTTTTCTGTCGACCAGAACAACTTCCATCCCGGCCTTCCTGGCAAGATAGGTCACTTCGAACCCCTGTAGCTTGCCCCCTATCAGACATATCGAACTCATTCTACATACCCAGTACCTTGTTGAAATCAGATTGATCCGCTGGAACCATTCCCATGCTTTCAAGCCGTTTTACAACACTTTTAATATCCCTGTCCCTTTCATCCATGTCCCGGTCGTAGTTGACAACACCCTCAAGGACCGAGTCCGATGAGATGATCGAGGTGACCACATTGGCACCTGCATTGAGACGATGGACCATGCCGTCGATACCCTCAAGATCCAGGGATGCAGGTATCAGGCGGTCCGGGAACATTATTCTAAGGATAGAAATGATCATCAGTTCCTGATCGCTGGATCCTGGTTCGCTGCCCTCGTAGGGCGTCCCGTCCTGAGGCACAAAGGTCATCACACGCACCATATCCGGATCAGATGTTTCCAGCCCCCGGAGTGACGTTAGTGTGGATCTCATATCTGGCTCAACACGTGTGAGTATCCCGTCCTCGATACAGTACCCGATATCCTTTGCGGACTTCCTGGCATTGATACGTTCCTCGAAGGATTGTCCTCTCCTGAGTTTACCATATAGTTCCCGATCGTAGGTCTCCTGGTACAGTGCCAGAAAATCAGCACCGTTCTTATGCAGTTTCCTAAAAGTATCTTTATCCATGACGCCCGGAGACACCATTATTGGTAATCCCACCCGATCCTTGACCGTCCTGACAATCTCTACCAGTTTATTGGGATCATCATAGAAATAGGGATCTTCCCCCATTGTCAGATCGATCATGTGGAAGCCCTCTCCTTTCAGTCCATCGCAGAGTCGCTCGATATCCTCAAGACTCAGGCGATAACGTGGGATGTCATGGCCACAATTGTAGTAGCAGAAAGAGCAGTTGTTCTTGCAATATGTTGAGAAATAGACGAAACTGTATAGGAACACCTTATTGCCGAAGTAATGGTCCCGAACAGCCCTTGCGACGTAGAAAAGCTTGTCAAGTTCCACTTTATCTTTGATGGAGAGCAGGTCAAGTATGTTATCATCAGATAGTTCAGATCCGTTCACGATCTTTTCTGCAAAATTATCAAGTTCGTCCTGATCCATATTTTTAAACAAGATTCTCACCTTAAAGGTTCGTGGTTATTCCATTATAGTATGATCCGGACCTGCTTGCACGTTTGATGTTCTTGTAATCATGTTTGACCTTGAGCAATCTCTCAAGACCAAAACCTGCTCCGATCCAGGGTTTGTTCACGCCCCAATCCATATCCTGCGGGATTGGTCCCACCACAGCTGATGAGATCTCGAGATCACCATGCATGACGTCGATGGTATCTCCATAGACCATACAGCTATCTGCCACGATCTCATACTCGACACCTAAGTATTCCAGGAACTCGTCAATGATGCCCACGAGGTTTTCCCTTGTCGACCTCGATCCCATCTGGCAGAAGTTCAGCATTGTAAACTCCTCAAGATGTTCCTTACCCTCTGATTCCTTGCGATAGCAGGGTCCGATCTCGAAGATGCGTACCGGGTCAGGCAGTACATTGTCGAACTTGTGCAGGCAGTTGTACAGGCCAGGCGCAAGCATTGGACGCAGGCACATATTAGTGCCCTCTATACGGAATATCTGTTGGAATAGAGGATCTTCCTTTTCGATCCCCATCCGCTCGATATATTCCAGAGGTATCATGATAGGCGCTTTAACCTCGAGGAAACCTCTTTCCACAAAAAATTCAGTGATCGTTCTCTCGAGTTTTCCCAGATGATCTTCCCTGCTCTCTTCATACACCTTCCGCAGATCATCTTTTCGTCTTTTGATCAGCATACTTTCCAGTTCTTTGAACTCCGGCAGCTCTTCTGGCAAGGATCGATCATCTTTGGGAGAAACAAGGGTACTGATCCGTTCCGTCTGTGAACGGGTGTACCTCTGCGGATTATTCTCAGCCATTACCGGGGGCTTCACAATTGTTTGTTCAACAATTGGTTGATTCACAGTTGGAGACTTCGTGGAAGGAGGGTCGCTTGGCCCGGGCATGGTACTCGATATAGATCTAACTACAGTTGCATCAGGTTGTTTTTTCGTTTTGGCTGCTTTTTTGGATGTGGATATGACACTTACCTGTGTCCTCTCCTTGTTGAAATCCTTTTTAACAAAATGATCGATCCTCTCATCGGAAAGCTTGCAATGCTTACAGGCTTTTCGATACTTATTGTTCCTGAGAGCTCGCGCAGATCGGCTGGATCGGGAGTTTTTCACTGTGAAGGATTCCCCGCAATCGGTCACAATGTGGATATGTTTTCTGGATTGTTTGAAGTCCTTGATACCATGAAGTAGACCACTTCGTGCAAGCCATACTCCATTGGCTTTTATCAGTGATTCCAGCAGTTTCTTCTCCATGATACGATATTCCATCGGCTGATACTGTTCCTTCCAGCCAGTTAATTCCATGATCGGTATTCTATTTGTTCATATTAAGTCCATCAACGTTGGTTTGATCCAGACCGTCTTTGATACACCATTACTGTAATACATACGGAAACCCCGGGAATCTAACCCGGCTGAATGGATTTAGAGTCCATTCGATCTACATGATCAGATTTCCACATTTGTGGAATGGATGTGCATGCATCTGCATATGTAACAATTGGATGTACTGCAGGTATATGTCATACAATTCCAGATATTAAATATTAGCATGTATTTAAGATTATGGGTGTGTCTATACCCATCCAGAATCATATTTAGGCAAGAGAATATTGCTTTTCCATATTAATACAAAAATAACATATTTTTTCCAAAGTGAGTGATGAAATGTATTCAAACTAAATCTGAGTTTAGATAAGTTAAAATAGCTTTTCTTCATTAGATATCAGTTGTAAAAAAAATGGACCATACGATCATGCTCCCCCTCAAAAAGAATATATTGGCCCTTGAACCATCCACACATGGTGGCCTTATTCGTAAGACATCACAGATGTACGACATCCCTGAATCAGAAATACTTGATCTCAGTGCTAATCTGAACCCTATGGGTAACCCCTTTGGTAATTGGGAGAATGGTCATTATGTTGATCAAAATTACGGCCTTGACATGGATAACCTGATGCAGCGATCTCTGGAGACCATTGGACACTATCCGGATAATCGTTACATGGATTTTCGACGATCAGCAGCCAATTTTTTGAAAAAGGGTGTGGATGCACAGCATATTGTAGTAGGTAATGGATCCTGCGAGATCATACGATTGGTGGCAGAATGTGTTCTTGAGGAAGGGGACATGGTCCTCATACCTCAGCCCACGTTCGCCGAATATGAGCAGCAGAGTCGTATTGCAGGAGCCGTTATCAGATATCATCCGCTGGAATACCTGTTTAATATACCGACGGACCTGCTGGCAGAGGCAAAGATCTTGTTCGTGTGTAATCCGAACAATCCCACTGGTGAGCTAATCCCTCGCAGTAAATTGATAGAACTCGCTGAGCGATGCACCGCCAGCGATACATTGCTTTTTGTCGATGAGGCATTTATCGAGCTGGCAGACCCGGAACAGAGCATTGCAGACGTGGCAGCGTCCAATGATCATGTATTTGTACTTCGATCTCTGACAAAGGATTTCGCCCTACCAGGCATACGGATGGGATTCGGAATAACATCTGTAGCAATGGCAAATACACTCAATACGGCACGCTTATCCTGGAACTTGGGCTCGCTGCCCGATGTAGTGGGCTGTGCCCTGCTGGATATGGAAGGAGGATGCAATAGTCCGTATCTGATCGAGTCCAGGGAATTTATACGGAAGGAAAGGGAGTATCTTATAGAACGCCTTTCCGACATTTATGGCTTTGAACCAATGTCCAGCAGTGTTAATTTTGTACTGGTGGATGTAAGTGGCTTGCTGATGGATTCAGAGGAACTCACTCAGCGGCTGGCATCCCATGCTGTCCTTGTGAGGGACTGCAGTTCCTTCTATAACCATAATGAAGAGCATACTGATATAGCGACCCGAACACATGGTTATTGCTCTGCAACAGGTCTACAGAATACTCATGATAAGGAATATATAAGGGTGGCAGTCCGGCCACGTCAGGAAACCGATCGTTTGGTAACAATGATCGGCAAGGTCCTCACCGAATCCGGGAAAGAATATGCAGAGGAAAAGTTGAAGCAGACTATTGAGAATGCAGCCTCCGGCGCACCCTCCAGCAGGAATACCTGTGAGTATTATCCCTGCCATTTTCGAGGACAGGACTGCACATTCTGTTTCTGTCCGTTCTATCCATGCGAGGATGAGGTCACAGGTGGTCGGTGGATCGATAGCACCACCGGTGGAAAGGTATGGAGCTGCGAGGGATGTACCATAATCCATCATCCGGATGTTGTGCATCAGGTCCTCGACATATTGATGGAAGAGGGGACCACCAAAGACAATCTGGCCAAGGCATGGAAACAGGTGATCGTTCCCAGATTATAATAGCCGTTCATTTCGGGAACAGTGAAACTACTTAGAGATAGTGTTCGTATGACAACATCGCAGGACAAAATAACTTTACTACATAGCCACTTGAACTCGTTACAAGCATAGTCATATCAACAAAATTACTGGAATGTCAAGAAAGTTAATTTGAATAATTTAATATACCATATATTCATTACACTAATCGATCAATGTGCCAGAAGAGAACAAATTACCTTTAAAAGCGCGTATCATAGCCCTACCAAAACCTGTTCACGGAGGTCTGATACGTGAGACTGCGCAAAGCTGTGATATTGCCGAATCTGACATACTTGACCTCAGCGCAAGCCTGAACCCTATGGGTAGTCCGTTCGACCATCCTTCCACAGGATTATCCCTGGATGCTATCTTTACGAAGGCTACTGGACAATTCGGTCAATACCCGGACAATCGTTATCTTGAGTTCAAACACGCAGCTGCCCGTTTTCTTGGACAGGGCGTGGATCATATCAATATTATTCCCGGGAATGGTTCCTGTGAGATCATACGACTGGTAGCCGAATGTATGCTGGAAGAAGATGATGTGGTGCTGATCCCACAACCCACCTTCGCAGAATATGAACAGCAGTGCCGGATGGTCGGTGCAGACATACAGTACCTCGATCATGATGAGCTCTTCGAGGTGTCAGATGAGTTGCTGGATCGGGCAAAGATCCTATTCGTGTGTAATCCAAATAATCCTACTGGCAGATTGATCGAGCGTGACAATATGGTGACGCTTGCAAGCCGATGTACAGCACACCAGACCCTGTTATTCGTCGACGAGGCATTCATCGAGCTGGCAGATCCTGACCAGAGCATTGTGGATCTGGCAACATTGAATGATCATGTGTTCGTGATGCGTTCCCTGACCAAGAATTTTGCCATACCCGGCGTGCGCCTTGGGTTCGGTGTTGCACCAAAAGACATGGCCACGTCGTTGAATACCGCAAGACTCCCCTGGAACCTGGGATCAATACCGGAAATGATCGGTACCGCTCTTTTGAATATGGAAGAGGGATGCAACAGTTCATATCTGGTGAAGTCCAGGGCACTGATCAAAGAGGAACGGGAGTATTTGATAGAAAAACTCTCGAAAGTACGCAAGTTCCGACCATTATCAAGCAGTGTTAATTATGTTCTTGTTGATATGAGCGAATCCAGTATTGATTCAGTAGATCTTAGCAAACGGCTCGCGTCCCAGGGTATTCTTATCAGGGATTGCAGTTCGTTCCAGGGTCTTGGAAATGATTTCATACGAGTGGCCGTCCGTTCAAGAGCTGAGACCGATCGTCTCACAAAAGCCATAGGGGTTGCTGTTGTAGGGGATGCAAAAGATACAGCCATGAAAAAACTCAACCATATGATAGAGAAACGAAAGGGCAAACCCCTGGGCGGCAACACCGGATGTCCCTATTATCCCTGTCATTTCCCTGATCAGGACTGTACGTTCTGTTTCTGTCCATTCTATCCATGCAAGGACGAGCACACCGGCGGCAAGTGGGTTGAGCGATCAAGCGGTGGAAAGGTATGGAGCTGTGAGGATTGTACCCTGGTACATCGTCCGGAGAATGTTCAGGCTATCCTTGATGAACTCATCGGCAATGGCAGCATGGATGATAGATTAACAAAGGCATGGAACCGGGTGGTGAAACCCCTTCTATGATCGATTTTCCCCTTCCGGGTACAGCACACCTGTTATATGTGTTGTTCCTTGCGGTGGCCTTTGACCTGTTAATAGGGGAGCCACCCACGAAATTACATCCTGTGGTATGGATAGGTGACCTGATAACCTTCCTGAAACGGATCGCTCCGGACTCCCATAGGAAACTATATGGCGTATTCCTCGGGATGACATGCATCACATTTACCGGTCTCGTTGCGGGGATCGTGCTGATGATATCGGCAAGCTCTATCGTGCCCGGGTTTGTGGGCCTTCTGCTCGAAGCCTATCTATTAAAATCAACATTTGCGATACGTCGACTTCTCCATGCAGGAAGTGAAGTTTACGAACAACTTGATCGGGGAGATATTGTCGAAGCCCGCAAACGGCTTTCCATGTATGTAAGCAGGGATACGTCCAGTCTGAACGAGGAACAGGTATCTTCATCGGTGATCGAGACAGTCTCTGAGAACTACGTGGATTCGATCCTCACGCCGCTCTTCTTTTATTCGATCGCGGGACCATTTGGCCTGATGGCCGCCTATGCGTTCAAAGCTGTGAGTACCCTGGATTCAATGGTAGGGTATATGGACGAGAAGCATATCGACATTGGTTTCTTCTCAGCAAAACTGGATGATGTGCTGAACTGGATCCCTGCACGTGTATCGGTAATATTTATTATGGCTGCCTCTTCATTGCTGAAACTGTTCGAAGATACGAGCGGTCTGAGCCCCACAGGTGCCTTCAGGTGTGCGAAAGGGGATTGTGCAAGGCCTTCGTCACCGAACTCCGGATTCCCGATGGCAGCGGTCTCAGGTGCTTTAGAGGTGAGGCTGGAAAAACCGGGCACTTATGTGATCGGTGATAATTACAGTGCTCCTATGGCGGCAGATATAATTAAGGTGTGCCGTATCATAGCAATTGCATCCTTACTATCAGTGATAGTATCCTCATTGATCATTTATATTATTGGAAGTTAACCAGATATTCTTAAGATCAATTCAATTGAGTGAACATCATGAAATTGTCAGATATAGAATCTCAGGACCTGAAAAAAGGACAGCCAGGAGAATTGGAAGGAGAGCCTACCTATGACATACTGGACATACTTGAACAGGAAGGCATAACCGTGGACATGCTCGTAGACACGGCCATGGGTCTCTTTACTCCACATCCTGGCATCGAAACGAGAGAGAAAGGCGAGAACAGGTTCAAAAGAGAGTTGGACATAGCCTTATCTGATCCAAACCTTTGCCTGCTCATATATTCGGGCATATTGCTTGAGAGGGATGGCAAAGCTGGCAAGCTTCCCAACATCAGCAAGAGCTCTTATGAAAAAGACCTTACCTTCATCATAGCTGATGAGGTTATGGGGATGAGCATTTCCAAGTACATCAGTGGTGATAAGGGTATGTTCGAGTTCGTCAGGTTCGATAAGCAAAAACCTGGTATACTGTCCGAACTGGGACCGTTCATGGACGATGTTATCGGCGGTCTGGTAGCCGGTGTTTCCGCCAACATGTATACGCGAGGTATGGCGGATGCAGCCCTTGTCAAAGATGCTGGTAACGAAAAGAAGTGTGAGCCGGAAGACAAGATAAAAGATGATCATGCAAACAATATAAGTGATGTGATAGCAGGATGAGTGCATTCCTACTGGCTGTACGAACGGGATTTGGCTTCCTTTCAACAATACCTGTTGGGATCACTATGGAGGGTCTCGATGAACTTGTGAAGAGAAGTTATCTATTTACGTTCACAGGTATTGTGCTGGGAATCCTCATTGGCCTATTTGCCTACATATCGGAGACTATATTTCCCCAGTCGATCAGTGCAGTCCTCATCATTGCATTCTTGTATTACCTGACAGGATTGAACCATTTGGATGGTGTGTCGGATTTCGGTGACGGGGCTACAGCACATGGTTCTCTGGAAAAGAAGATCAAGGCGCTCAAGGACATGTCCCTTGGTATCGGAGGCGTGGCATACTGTGTGATCGTATTACTTGCCCTGTACGCGTCGATCACCGCACTGCAGGGATCAGCATTGTTACCCGGTTCAGATGCATTTACATCACCTGCAGGCATCCTTGTGTTGTCTCTGTTTGTGGCAGAGGTCGGTGCCAAACAGGCAATGCTCACTATTGCAGCATTCGGAAAACCGATACATGAAGGTCTCGGATCGATGTTGATGAATAGCACGACCATGTCCAAATATGCGATCGGTCTTGTTATGGGAACCATTGCCTGTGTGCTGGCATTCGGCATCGTTGGACTCATCGCCTTTGTGGCAGCCATAATCTCAGCATTGGCGGTCATGAACGTTTCCAACCGTCATTTCGGTGGTGTCAATGGGGATGGTATCGGCACTGCGAACGAGATCGCACGGATCGTATCATTGATTACGATCACTCTGGTACTGGGCGTAATAAAATCCGGATATGGGGGTCTTGCATGGACGCTGTTATAATGGCCGGAGGCCAGGGCCTGAGACTTGGGATGGGAGAAAAACCCTGTGTAGAACTGCTTAACAAACCCCTGATCTGCTATGTGATCGACGCACTTGAAAAGGCAGATCATATCGATAAGATATATGTCACAGTCTCGCCTTCCACACCCAATACAGAGGATGTCATAGATCGGTGCTATGATGGACGGGTTCCAACGATCAACACTGCTGGAGATAATTATGTAGGAGATATGGTATATGCAGTGGAATCGGCAGGTATCAAAGGTCCGGTGATGGTGATCATGTCTGATCTACCACTCATCACCCACGAATTGATCGATTCTATAATCATGGCATACGATAATTGCGGGAAACCTTCGATGTCAGTCTTTGTCCCTATATCCCTATGTAAGGAGATCGGCATGAGACCCGATACCGTCTTTAATTGGGAAGGGGAGCTCATCGTACCTGCAGGGATCAATATCCTGGATGCAGAGGACATCAACGAGGAACAGGATTATCACAACTATCTACTCACTGTGCCAGAGGTAGCTCTGAACGTGAACACTGCAAAGGATCTGAAGCACTGCAAGGAATTGCTGCTAAAACGCCAGGGATCTGATCACAGGAGTTGCTGAGAATGGATGAAAAAATCAGGATAAATGAGAAGTTATATTCCCGGGATACGTTGAGTTTGGTTATTGGTGATAAGGAAATGGGGACCGATATCAATGGTGTTGCCCATGAGTATCTCCTTTTGTGTGAGGTGATCGATGATCCATATATTCTTCCATATCTGCTGGATCAATTCAATTCTATGGAACTTTCCGATCCGGAAGCTTTCCGTCTATCCCTCATGAGAATACAGGTAGATTCCGACCTTCGTATCAATGAGGATATGGAAAAGCATCAGCATAGGGCATATGTATCACGTATCATCGAAAAACTGTTGTTCAGTGAGGTCCTTCTTGAAGTCGTCAGGGAACTCGACTTTGATGTTGATGAAGGATGAACTGTCAATATTGGTTAAAAGAGATACATGATTTTTTATAGCAGAAATCTCCTATTTATTATAGAGGTAGTTCCAAAAGCTGTTTGAAGCAGGTTCATGGTCATGAACGGCTTTTGTGTATTGACTGCGTACCAGGCGAATAAGATCATTTAAGATGATAGTATTTACTTGTTGAATATAAGATTATCATCATCGGGTGTTTTACTATGGCAGATACAGAAAAACCAGAAAGGATCAAATCGGGAATAGATGGATTGGACGAAATGCTGCACGGTGGTTTCTTCAAGGGAACAGTGAATGTAGTATCTGGAGGGTCCGGTACCGGTAAAACAATATTGGGATCACAGTTTCTATATGAGGGTGCAAAGGATGGAAAGAAGACGATGTGTATCATAACGTCTGAGGAATCCAAATCCATCATTAAGGAAATGAGGACATCTTTTGGATGGGACTTTGAAGAACTTGTTGAGCAGGGAAATCTGGTCTTTGTTGACATCACCGACCCAAGCCTGCGACTCCAGAAGAGTGTGGAGATCGCACCATCCGAATTGATAAAGAGTTTCAAGAAATTGATCCAGAGTAAGATCGAAAAGGAGAAGCCAGAGCGTGTTTTCATAGATTCTATCGAGGCACTGTTCCTGGCCATCGAATCTAATTACAAGCTTCGGACACTGATCGACGATGTTTTCGGTGTACTCAGGAAGTTTGATGTGACATCAGTAATTACTGTGGGAAAGATCTTCGGGCTGGATGAGATGGTAGAGTATGGTGCCGATTCGGTCATCAAGCTGGATCGTGTGATCACAGGTAACAATCTTCAGCGCTCGGTCTATGTGATGAAGATGAGGGGGTCTGGAACCATCAATGAGGTGCGTGTCCTGAGTATCTCTGATAAGGGGATGTCTGTGCTCGCGCAGTCGCCATATCTTGAATAATATCAATAATAGATGATGAATAATAGATAATGTGGGGCACATGCCGCCCCACATCCTTTTTTGTACATTATCATTTGTAACTGATGAACATGTCTGCTTCAATTCCTATTACGGATGAACACATGCATATTGACCCCAGAGGCAAGGGGTTACAAGCTGTAAAGGAATTCCAGAATGCTGGCGGTACCCACATTATCCTTGTATCCAAACCCAGCTGGACGATTGGTGTCCATGTCTCACGGCCAGATGATTATCGGATCGTGTTCGATGAAACAGTAGATCTTGTACGCCAGATCAACCAGATGGGTGTGGGCGCTTTTGCGGTACTGGGGGTCCATCCTGCCGAGATCACAAAACTGTGTGACCGCATGGAGATAAACAAGGCAGTGGAGATCATGAAAGGGGGTCTGGAACTTGCATCCAGTTATGTGACAGAAGGTGTTGCGGTGGGTATAAAGAGCGGCCGACCGCATTATCCGGTATCAGATGAGATCTGGGCTGCATCCAATGAGGTGATGGAATATGCCTTCTCCCTTGCACATGATGCTGACTGTGCCATCCAGTTACACACGGAGGATGTGGGTGAACCGGAACTCAGAGATATCACAAAGCGGGGTCAGCGCAGTGGCATTGAACTTCATCGGGTGGTCAAACACTATGCTCCACCCCTGATAGATGTATGTGAGGAACTTGGCATCTTTCCCGGTGTGCTGGCAGGCAAGGGGGCCATCGAGGAGGCACTGGAACAGGGCAGCCGATTCATGATGGAAACGGACTATATCGATGATCCGCAAAGGCCAGGGGCAGTGTTGGGACCCAAAACGATACCGCGGAGGACATTGAAACTGCTGGATGTGTACGGAGAAGAGGTGTTCTGGAAGGTACATAAGGAGAATGTGGAATATGTGTATGAGGTGGATATAGAACTGTGAGGGGTTTAGGGGTGGATGCATAAACTTATTAACTATGTTTGCAGTAATTTTACAATATAATAATATGAGTTATAGTATTCATGCAGGATCTTCGTCTGTATAAGGATCTGTTAACAACACTGTTAAGGTGACCAATTGATGAAAACTAATATTGGAACGAAATCAAATGGTGAAAAAAAGAGTAGAACATACAGATTACAGACTCAACTCAGCATTGTTTTTATTATCCTTTTGCTTCTCACATCCATAATAGTCACTTCAGCATTGTATTTTAATTTCTGCGATCAGACGCGAGAAAATACCCGTGACCGTCTTCTTGATTCCGTGGCTATCGCATCACTGCAAATCGATGGCGATGCACATAACGATCTCACTGACCCGAAAAACGAAGGGAATCCTAACTATCTGGAACTTAGAAGTACTCTTCAGCAAATACGAGATGCTGGGACAGATATATACTATGTTTACACTATGCGTCTGGATAATGAAGGACGCATCATATTTCTGGTGGATGCCGAGACAGATCCCGATGAGATCGCCCACCTGGGGGATATCTATGATGATGCCAGTCCAATGCTCGAAGAAAGATTTGCCACGCTGGATCATCCTGTTGTGGAAAAAGATTTCTACACAGACAAATGGGGAACATGGCTTACGGCTTATGCACCATTCTACACCTCAAACGGCCAGAGGGCAGGAGTTATCGGGATAGACATACGAGCAGATAAGGTAAATGAGCAGGAAAAGGATTTTCTATGGCTTTCCATCTCCATGTTCTTTATAACTATCCCGCTGGCAATTGTGACAGGATCATTAGTCGGTCGAAAACTGACAGCACCTATAGTGTTATTAACTAAAGATGTGAAACGCATAGCTGAAGGTGATCTGAATTCAAAGGTACAGGAACATAACATTGAGGAATTGAACGAACTCGTATTATCATTCAACAATATGACAGAAAAACTGGATCAATCGTTTGACAATCTCCGTAACGAAGTGGAGATACGGAAGAAGGCCGAAAGGGAGCTTAAGGATCAGCACGATCTTCTTGAAGAACTTGTGGATGAGCGCACAAAAGAACTACGCAAGAGCGAAGAAAAACTTCGTAACATCTTTGAGAACAGTACAAATACATTCTATTCACATACATCCAACCACATTATAACATACCTCAGTTCACAAGTAGAAGATCTACTTGGATATTCCCCGGAGGAAGCAATGAACAAATGGACAGATCTTGCTTCGGACGATCCAATTAACGAAATGGGCTTTCAGAGAACTGTTGATGCAATAGAAAGTGGGAAAGTCCAGCCACCTTATGAATTGGAGTTGGTTCATAAGAACGGGAAAAAGGTGATGGTAGAAGTTCGGGAAGCGCCGGTTGTGAAAAATGGGAAGACGATTGGCATCGTCGGGGCATTAACAGACATCACCGAACGTAAGCAGGCAGAAGATACAATGCTTGCATCAAAGATCGCTGCCGAGGAAGCGAACCGCACAAAATCTGAGTTCCTTGCCGTCATGAGCCATGAACTGAGGACGCCTCTCAATGCCGTCATCGGTTTTTCAGATGTACTACTCGATGAGACGTTCGGGACCCTGAACGAAAAACAAAGGAAGTATGTCAACAATATCTCTACCAGTGGAACACATCTGCTTGTCCTGATAAGCGAAATACTGGACCTTTCTAAAGTGGATGCGGGCAGGATGGAATTGTCCAAAGAAACCATCGATGTTCCGGATAGTATAACCAATATACGAAATATGGTCTCACATCTGGCAACGATGAAGAACATATCTATTAATACCATCTTCGAACCACAGGATATAACATTATATGCAGATCCGGTGAAGTTCAAACAGATCCTCTATAATCTTGTCAGCAATGCTATCAAGTTCACCCATGACGGGGGGACTGTATCTCTTAAAGCAGAGCATACCGGGAATGTGATACAGATATCTGTTACCGATACTGGCATCGGTATATCTAAAGACGATCAGAGTAGGGTATTTGATCCATTCACTCAGGCAGATTCGTCTATCTCCCGTGAATATCAGGGTACTGGACTGGGTCTTTCTATTGTCAAGAAATTCGTGGAACTGCATGGCGGCGAGATATGGGTGGAGAGTGAGCTTGGGGTAGGTAGCAGATTCACATTTACCATTCCCATTAAGCACATGGAAAAGGAAGAATAATGTAAAGAGACTGATCGTTATTGCACCTGACATAACAGCCTTTGATGTGATGATCAAGTAAAGGCTGTGATAGTATGATCGATATCTTTGGAGATAGCACTTCTTTTTATGTCCCTGAGGTAAATCCTTTATGTAGAAGGGGTTATTCTGAGATGTAGCAATCAACCTCATAAGTTGATATGCATAGGATTATTGTAGTAATATCCCGAACATGTCTGACGTTCTAAATCATTCGAATACCACTGTGCGTAAAGCATCTCATGGGTTCAAGGAGAGTCAGGATCTTTTCATTCAGATAAGATTGAGTTGCTTATTGAGAGAAAAATATGATATTTATATCATTGAAATATCTGGATAAATACACAATTATTGTGCCTGAAGACTACTGAGTGCGATACTGAACTTTCTTTTTTTCCCTATAAGCTCAATATATGTTAGAGATTTAACTGAACATAAGCTATATATTGTTTAAAGTGACGTATTGTATATATAGAATCAGCATACTTTATCATATCAAGTAAATATAGCAGGAGTACCCATGCGCGCAGATATAACGTCATTATTTGGATTGAATGTATACACGAATACCGGAACTTATGTCGGAAAGGTAGCGGACCTCGTGGTAGATGTGAACGAAGGCGAGGTTAGCGGGATCGCTGTCTCGGATATCAACCGCAAATTGTTCGATGTTACTAGCAGAGGCGTGATCATCCCTTACAGGTGGGTTATGACCACCGGTGACATTGTGCTCATAAGGGATGTCGTGAGCAAGTTCAAAAAGCCTGAGAAAGAGGAAGATTGATCATTCGTTGTTATGAAAACGCGAGAGATCTATGCGGGTCTGCGCTGTGCACCGCCTGTGATCATACGCATTGATGGGAGGTGCTTCAAGCACACCCTCGAGAAAATGGGGTGTGAAAAACCCTATGACATGGGTTTTGCATCCGCGATGGCAGAAGCAGTCAGACTGTTCTTCAATAAAGGTGGCATGGATCCTACCTTTGCCTATACATTATCGGACGAGGTTAATCTCCTTTTTCTTGCCCCTCCGTTCGATCAACGTGTTGAAAAACTTGACTCCATCATCCCGAGTTTTTTCAGTAGTGCCTTTACATTGTTAATGAAACTGGACGAACCCATATCTTTCGACTCGAGGATCATACCTGTTGATCATGAACAGATCCGCAAGTACATGGTCTGGCGCCAGCGCGAGGCATGGAGGAACTGTATCAGTTCATACGGATATTATACACTGCGCAGCGAGGGTTTAAGTGAGCAGGATGCGGCTTTAGCTCTGAAAGGCAAGAACGCAAGTGACGTCCATGAACTGCTTTTTAAAAGAGGGATCAATCTCGCAAAGGTCCCAACGTGGCAGCGCCGTGGAATAGCTGTGTACAGGGAAGAATACCAGTTAGATGGTTTTAATCCTGTGTTGAAAGAGAAGACATCTACCACACGAAGACGAGTGGTGCAGGATTGGGAACTCCCGATGTTCAATACAGATGAAGGGAATGATTTCCTGAAAGAACATACTGATCCGGATTGAATGAATGGTACAAGCACCGGCACTAATATCATGCAAACGAACTGATCGACACAATGAACGTTTATATCTTTTGAGCTTATTTAGAGAAGACAAACGAAAGATGGTTTAAGAACTGGTGAAGACATGGAACAAATTGATCTTATAATGAGGAATGTACAGGAGATCGTGACCGAAAAACAGCTGATGGAGTTAATTGAATCAGAGAAGATCCCTTCTGCATATGCCGGGTATGAACCCAGTGGAAAGATCCACCTGGGGCATGTGCTTACCGTGAATAAACTTCTGGACCTCCAGGAGGCTGGGTTCGAGATCACGGTACTGCTGGCCGATGTCCATGCATATTTGAATCAGAAAGGGTCTCTCGAAGAGGTCCGCAAGGTGGCTGATTACAATAAAAGATGTTTCATTGCGCTGGGTCTGGATGCTGAGAAGACGAAGTTTGTATATGGTTCGGATTTCCAGCTCGAACCCGATTATATGCTCAATGTCCTCAAACTCACACAATCCATTTCCTTAAAAAGGGCAAAGAGGAGTATGGATGAGGTTGGGCGGAAGATGGAAGATCCCAAGGTATCACAGATGGTATATCCTATCATGCAGGCGGTTGACATCGCTATGCTTGATGTTGATGCGGCGGTGGGTGGAATTGATCAGAGAAAAATCCACATGCTCGCCCGTGAAGGCCTGTCTGGTATCGGTTACAAAACTCCCCTCTGCATCCACACCCCGATCCTGCTCGGATTGGATGGGGAGAAGATGTCCTCCTCAAGGAATAACTACATTTCTGTGGATGATGATACAAGTTCCATCCAGAAAAAACTAAAGAAAGCCTTCTGTCCCGTCGGAGTTGTCGAGAACAATCCCGTTATGGAGTTGTTCGAATATCATATATTCCCACGTTATGATGAAGTCGTGTTTGAGCGACCCGATAAATTTGGAGGCAATCTTTCATGTAAGGATTATCAGGAATTGGAGCAGGTATTTGCGGATGAGACCCTTCATCCGATGGACCTGAAAAATGGAGCTGCAAAGTACCTGAACTACATACTGGAGCCTGTAAGAGAGGTTCTGCTTTAATGCAGACCTCAACACATTTGCGATAAGGTCGCAACTTATATAATGTTTGTACTCTCATTGATTATATAATATGATTAATTGATAAAGTTGGGGATAAAATGAAGTATATATTCCAAGATTCAACTAAATTACCTCTCCAGAGGGACATCGTTGACGATCTGCAAACCTTCGTCCGTGCATCCAGAGATATTCTTCCAATAGAGAACTCTACAATCGAGAAGAATGATGAATGGCAGAAGCTTACCAGTTCTCTCAAAAGTGGGCTCACTGAACTGGAGCGTTCTCATAAGGACGTTTTGAACTATGTCGAACGCATTACAAAAGATACTGATATACAGGAAGTTCTTGATTACAGAAATGCTGTGATCGATACATGCAACACAAATGCTTCCAGTGGAATTAAGCACATCAACTCCGAGATCGAAAAAAGCAGGGAAGGCATAGAGAAGGATTTAGATAATGTGGAGAGTCAGGTCTTGAACATACTCGATCAGTTGTTCGAAGGGGGAGTGTATGGGACCGATAAAAAATATTCTGCCCGGCTGGAAAGTGGTATCCTACAGGGAATGTTGACCGCATCCCTGGCTACCATGGAATATCAGTCGAAACTGACCTTCGATAAGGACGTGCTGACAGTCCGAGAGGCCTCTGGAAATCTCTTCCTTCCAACATGGACCCGTTCAGGTCTGATCCACAAAGAGGATAAGGTGAAGATGGAGGATGTATCGGATCTCATACTGGTCTCATTCGATTACGATGGTCATTCACATGTTGAGGCAGTGTTCGAGAGTAGAAGAGGTGTTTACCGGTTCAGGATAATCCGGGATGATGATGATGTATACAGAGTATACTATGATGACAAGGAGATAACAGCTGATTCTACCCTTTTGAAATCGGTCAAGATCGACGAGATCGTCGCCCTGGTGGATTCACTGATATCTTATATGCAGAACCATATAGCATCCCAGAAACTAACTACGATACAGTTCGATGGCAAGAACGCTATCAAGAGTACAGAGATATTTGACTGCCTGAAACTGATCGCTGAACAGTATGCCGATATCATTCGGGAATGTGGTGAGCGAGGGTATGCGAAGGGCGAGATCACGATCAAGATAGAGGAAGAGGATGGGACAAGGACCGAGAAATATGTCACAAAGACCGAGGTATTCGACCAGCTCTCCGAGATCGGCAGTGAGGGGCTCGAACTTGCGGGTATCCTTGGTGTAGAAGGAAAGTGATAGTACCTCCAGTACAAAGGGATCTCAGCGTTGTACTGGAAGTGTATGATCACCTTTTTTTGTCACATTCCTGTTACTTTTAGAGAATGCCATTTATATGGAAGATCGTTGTTAGTTTTTAAGTAGTATTGGTTATAATCTATTATGAAATGTAATTAGTATATGATCTGTATGCCAGTTCACTTCCGATCAGTATCATAACAGGAGCTTTCAGTCCATGGACACTACGATATTGAATGATATTACGATCATATTAGGTCTATCGATCTTTATCATCTATATCTGTCACAAGGCTCGTTTACCACTCATTATGGGATTCCTGTTGACAGGAATGCTTGTTGGTCCACACGGATTCGGATTGATCAGCGCATTGCATGAGGTCGAACTACTCGCCGAGATCGGTATCGTCTTACTGCTCTTTGCCATCGGGGCCGAGATGTCCTTAAAAGACCTCTGGAATATGAGAAAGGCTGTCCTTCTGGGGGGGTTCCTTCAGGTATCGTTGACCGCATTGGTAACTTATTTCCTGGCGACATGGGCAGGATATGGAATTAACGAGTCTATTTTCATTGGTTTCCTAATATCCCTGAGCAGTACTGCTATTGTGCTAAAACTTCTCCAGCAACGTGCATCGATCCATTCACCGCATGGGAGGACAATACTATCAATACTTTTGTTCCAAGATGTTATTGTAGTGCCCATGATATTGGTTACACCCATACTGGCCGGTGTGAATGGCGGGGCCGATATTTCTGTGATAGCCATAATTGCTAAAGGGATAGGTGGTATCTTACTTGTGATCATAAGTGCCAAATGGATCGTTCCATATCTTCTGTACCAGGTAACAAAGACCCGTAATCAGGAGATGTTCCTGTTGAGCATTATTGTGATCTGTCTGTCAGTTGCCTGGATTACCTACTCTATGGGCCTGTCCCTTGCATTAGGAGCATTCCTCGCAGGCTTGATCGTCTCAGAATCCGAATACAGTCATCAGGCACTTGGTAACATAGTTCCTTTCAGGGATATTTTCATGAGTTTCTTCTTTGTGTCCATAGGCATGTTACTGGACGTCGGGTACTTTCTCCAGCAACCGGTGCTTTTTGTATCCATTGCTCTTGGTGTCCTGTTAATGAAATCAATAATAGCTGGTCTTGTACCATATATACTCGGATATCCTCTGCGCACCAGTATTCTTGTAGGACTCTCCCTTGCCCAGGTAGGAGAGTTCTCATTTATCCTATCCAGATTCGGCGTGGACTATGGCCTGCTTGACGATAACGTATATCAGCTTTTCCTTACCGTATCGATCCTCACCATGGCTTTAACACCATTTGTTATCTCATCAGCACCAAAAGTGGCAGATATGGTAATGCGTATTCCCCTTCCTCAGCAAATCAAATGTGGGCTTCATCCACGCCCGATCGAAAAGGTAACCGACCAGAAACATCAACTTGAAGATCATCTGATCATCGTTGGTTTTGGTTTCAACGGAAAGACTGTAGCAAAGGCCGCCACTACTGCAGGTATCCCCTATATTATCATCGATACGAACCCAGAGACTGTCAGAGAAGAACGATCAAAGGGAGAAAATATCTATTATGGGGATGCTACACAGGAATCGGTGCTCGAACATGCTGATATAGACAATGCCCGTGTCATGGTCATTGGGATATCTGATCCGGTAGCATCACGAAGGATCACGTGGGCTACCCGACAGCTCAATTCTCATGTTCACATCATCACACGGACGCGGTATCTGCAGGAAATGGAACCGTTATATGATGTGGGTGCGGATGACGTGATCCCCGAGGAGTTCGAGACAACTATAGAGATCTTCGTACGGCTTATGAGACGTTATTTTGTGCCCGAAGAACAGATCGAGATGTTCACCGCAGAGGTCCGTTCTGATGGTTATGAGATGTTCAGGACCCTATCTCATGAGCCTATGGATGTTGAAAGAATGCAGTTCGATCTGCTCAATGAAGACATCAGCTCTTTCAGAGTGTTGCTATATTCGCCCGTAGTTAACAAGACACTGGCTGAACTTGACCTAAGGAATACACATGAAGTAACAGTACTGGCCATACGTCGAGATTCAGAGACATTGCCCAATCCAGCTGGAAGTGTGCGATTACTGGCGGGTGATGTGGCTGTGTTGATCGGGACACCGGATGCAGTGAGGGCTGTCAGGCATCTTTTCGGTGACGAAGAATAATATCTCTATAATTGAATCCGTTGAGGGGATCATATATGGTACGCTCGATCGAAGATATCAATGAACGAATTATCAAAGGAAAAGCTATCGTATTGACTGCGCAGGAAGTGGGCGAGCTTGTAGAGAATGGTGATGACATTATCCTCGAGGATGTGGATGTGGTGACCACCGCTACCCGTGCTGTCATGAGCGGCACCTATGCCGTTCTCTCGTTCCCGGTGGATGCACCTTTCAGTTTCATAAGAGCAGATCAGGTATTTCTTAATGAGGTACCTGCCCACGTGGGCCCCTGTCCCAACGAGCGGCTTGGGATCCTTGACATGATGGTCTTTGGTACGACACATGGTATCGACGATCCGGAATATGGTGCAGGTCACCTGTTCCGGGACCTGGTCGAGCGCAAACCTGTATCTGTCAGGGTTGTTACTGACGCTGGCACAACGTTCAGCACCACGACCACTCTGGATGACATCACCTATGCAAAACTCTTCGGGACGCGGAATACATTCAAGAACTACTCGGCGTTCGTGAACTGTTCGTCAAACTCGGTATCCACGATATTCCACGCGGTAGAGTTTGGTCCGGATATGAGTGGAGCGACCTTTTCGGGTTGTGGTCAGCTCAATCCTGTTAAGAACGATCCGCAGTTGAGGACCATTGGTATAGGGACGCGCATACTGTTCAATGGGGCACAGGGTTTCATCATCGGTGATGGGACCCGCAGCAGTGTCGAGAAACCTAATCTGATAGCAGTTGCAGATATGCATTCAATGATACCGGAATACATGGGTGGGTTCACCACATCAGCGGGTCCGGAATGTGTGGTCTCATGGGCTGTCCCCATCCCGGTGATTGAGAAAGGGGTGCTGGATGCGATCAAGCAGCTCGATAGCAAGGTACCCCTTCCGGTCATGGATGTGGACCAGCGAGAACGCATAGGCATGGCCACATATGGGGATGGCTGGAGCGGTGTGGATCTGGAAGTGGTTGTTGAGCCATCCCGATGTATCGGGTGTGACCATTGCCTGCCGCAGGAGAGTTGCCCCACAGATGCGATCCATGTTGACAATGGGGCAGTGGTGCTAGACAGGGTTAAGTGTTTCAACTGTGGGTTATGCACAACACTTTGCCCCGTGGATGTGTTCGCTGCAGAACTCGGTGCCCTCCATTTCGAGTACAATGGAACGGATATCGATGTGCCTGTCATCCTGCGGCAATCGGATCGCAAGAGGGCGATCGAGCTTTCTCAGATACTGAAACGGTCCATACTGGATGGTACTTTCAGACTTACGGAAATGGTCGAGCGCATTGTGCCATGAATCGTTCCATTATGTCTGCCGGGCAGAGGTGGATCACAGGGACATCTGCATTACCAGGCTCTACCTTGATTACGATGACACCACTGCTCACCTGTTCCATCAGGCGATGGACATCTGTCAGGGTATCGATCATATGAACGTTCTGGACCCCGGCTCCCTTTGCTACCCTGGCCAGGTCAGTTTTCTGAGAGGTGGCTGTGGGCTGGTCGCCGGTTGATCCATAGCTGCCATTGTCAATGATAACAAGCAGGTAGTTCTCAGGTTGCTGGTTGGCGATGGTCGCAAGGCTCCCCATGTTCATGAGCACGGAGCCATCCCCGTCCAGGGCGATCACCCGTCGTTCAGGCTGTGCCAGGGCAATTCCCAGTCCAATGGACGAAGCGAGGCCCATGGAACCCAGCATGTAGAAATTGTCTGGTCGATCATCCACAGCATGAAGTTCCCGGGAAGGGAATCCAATGTTTCCCACAACAAGGGCACCTATATCCCGTGCAGTTGATGCTGCTTCCCGTATCACGGCAATACGTTTCATGCTCCCTCCCAGAACGGGATATCAAGCAGCACGGCCACGGGTTTATTTTCTGCGGTGGCCAGGTTCCATGCCCTGTGAATGGTTTGCTCAGCATCATGGTCGTCGGGTATCAGGTATGGTATCACAAGGGCATCCAGTAGACGGGTTGTCAGTTCGCCCATGGGCACCTGGGCACATATAGGTTCACCCTCAACACCGAGGTGGTTCATGATCATCAGCAGCGGGATGCCGTACAACTGGTTGAGGGATGCCAGGGCATTGATCGAGTTCCCAAGGCCTGAGTTCTGCATGAGCATGGCTGTTTTCCCCCCTCCCATCCATGCACCTGCACAGATGCCGACGCCTTCTTCCTCACGGGTAACCGGCACGTGTTTGATATCAGGATCATCCTCGAGCATGAGGATAACCTCTTTTAGATTGGCACAGGGTACGGTCGTAATAAGATCGATACCGCTTTTCTTGAGCCCATTAAATACTGATGTTGCAGGATCCATTATGTCACCACACCTTCAGGTCTATTATCTCAATACGAATGTTCTTTCCTTCAACGCCCACCACGACACCGGAATGTATCTTCTGCATCATGCAGTGTTCGGGAAGGAACCGTACTGTCTGCCCGACCTTTGGGACATTGCCTCGCATGATCCTACCTTCAAAGGCCAGTATCATGCAGATGCCTGCATCCTTGTACGAAAAGTCCCTGTCCTCCATTCTCTGTCTTGGTCCTATAATATGGACGGTGGCGATTCCGTGGGACATTTCGATCACCTCTGCGAAATGAGTTATGGGGCATCCCAGGGGACGATATCTGATCACATCTCCTTTCTTGATATCAAGGGTGCTGTCAAAGGAATGTACATCTTCTCGGCAGGACTTCTCTCCTACCAGAGGTCCCAACGCGAATTCTGCGGCGAGTCCATCGATCACACCCTGAATGACAGGCAGTTCAGTGGGCTCCTTTTCGTCCTGCAACATTTGCCTGAGTATTTTCAGTTGCTCATGGAACCGCTGATGTGTGAGGTAGGGGCAGTTCATGAGATCGGTGGCATCCTTGATGTGTGATGCAAAGTCCCTGCACTGGGGATATCCACATTTACCACAGTTGTACCCGGGTAACAACTCTACTATATCGGCCACCGTTCATTCACCCCTATACTCGGTAAAACCGTCCAGGTGGCGGAGGACTCCCATGTGGTATTTGCGTGAGACGTGCATCTCGCCGGTGCAGAGAGTGCAGATGGCCAGGGGTGGGGTGTGACGCAACATCATGTCCTCGCTCGTTTCTTCACTCATCTCTATAAGTTCTGCAAGTTCAATGGCACCTTTACCAGTGAGGCCGTTTGCCTCGATGATCATGCAGTCGGGGTTGACCTCCAGAACCCGTTCCCGGAACACCTCGCGCTCAGCCTGTGATACGATATCACCTTTTGTAGTCACAACGATATCAGCTGTGGTGAGCAGGGGTCCCACCTTCAGGGGAGTGTTCGGTCCTGTCGTCACGTCGATCACACATATGGCAAGGCAGTTGTCCGGATAGGGTGCACATCTAAGGCATAGGCCAGCAGTCTCGTTGATCAGCACATCGGCACCCTCACCCTTTGCCCACTCGATCATGTCGTCCGTATTGTATATGGTGAAATGGTCTGGGCACATGTCCTTTGAGAGTCCCACTTTGACTGGGACCCCTAGTCTGCCAAAGCGTGTATCATCGTCTGTCCATAGGCAGTCCACCTTGACAACGGCCGGGTTATTGCCCCGTCTCTTCAATGCTTTTATGGTGTGGAGGAGGATCGATGTCTTCCCTGAGCCCGGCGTCCCTGCGGTGACAGCAAGTTTCATGCAACCTCCTCCACGCTATTACCCTGCCTGATGGTCTCACGCAGGGACATGAACCAATCATCCACCTCGATCACTTTATTGCAAATATCCTTCTCAGCTTCGCTGGTGTATATAATGTCACACATCCCTCCATTCTTCATCACAATGCGGCGAGATGCCATAAGTGCGAGGACCGGATCGTGCGTCACGACCACAACGATCTTTCCTTCACCGGTCAGCAAACGCAAAGCATCCTGCTTTTTGATCCCTGCATTCTCAATCTCATCAATGAGCACGATGGGTGAGTCACTGATCACGGCAATGTCTGCGGTCATCAGTGATCGGGATTGTCCACCGCTCAGTACAGTTAGGTGTTCGTCCTCATATATCGGTTCCCCTGTAAGGGAATTGGCCAGTTCGATGACCTTCTCGACGAGTTCAGGACCCTTCCCCCGGCTGCGGGCATGCATGGCAAGGAACTCCCTGACCGTCATGTCTGCCAGAAAGTGCATGTTCTGGGATAGCTGTGCTATAAGTTTTTGCCTGGGGTCCACGCGTAGGTTGATATCAGGTTTCTCATCGTTGATTAGTACAATACGCTCGGTGGGTGTGTCACCCTGTGCCAGCTGCTCAATATCATCGATGAGTGTGCTCTTTCCGGAACCGGTGGGCCCCACGATCCCCACGATATCCCCAGGTATGATATTTATCTCCGTTATCTTATCTGGCAAGCCGTTCTTGTCGATTCCGCCTCGGATTGTGAGTTTGATGTCAGTGGTCATTGTCCGTCCCTCGCCCCTAGTTTTTCCGTAATCATGTCTATAATCTCATTTTCAACTTCTGGGTTGGTAGGGGATACTGTCAGGTCAAAATCGAGTTCTTTGGTCGCGTACTCCTGTTCCAGTCGTTCCTTCCCTCCACCCGTGATGTTAAGCAGTATATGGTCATGCGGGTCGATGCTCTGTGTATGTACTGCTTTTATCAGGGCAGCGATGGCGACCGACGGGGCATTAAGAATGTCAATACCTTCTGTTACCTCGAACAACTCTTTTGCTTCTTCTGCTTCCTTGTTGGTGATGCCGTAGAGCAGGCCATTGGTGTTATCCAATGCGTCCTTGACCCCGCCCCTAACATTGTAGGGTGGCTGCCGGTTGAACAACACATCATCCCACATTCCTTTTGGACAGGAACTGTCGATATCGGCTCCAGACTGCATTGCGTATAGGGGTGCACAGGGTAGGTTCTGTGCAAGGTGCAAACGTGGCAGTTGGTTCCCGAACCGCCCGTCATCCACAAGCCTCATTGCTGCCTCCCATACGGCGACCCCACCAGTACCGCTTCCTACTGCCTGGAAATAGTGCTGTGGCAGGCGTCTGGTGGTGAGAGTTGCATCCAACATGACTGTTCCCATTCCATCCCGACGAGCCACATTCCTCGCTCCTCCTTCTGTGATGAAGTCATTCCTGCATGATATCCTGGAGGCCAGTTCGATAGCTGAATAGTAATCTCCCCCCACCCCTACAGTACATATTGATGACGTATCGTCTCCCGGGATCCACAACCGATGTTTGCTCATCTTGGGTACAATAAGCAAGAGGGGCTGCCCGGTGATGGATGCAACATGGGCAAAAGCACGGGCTGTATTGCCTGCCGAAGCAACGACCATCACACGTGGATCATTGTGCTGGAGAAGGCGTTGCATCGTGGGAAAGGATTCCAGATCCTTGAAACTGCATGTCTTCATCCAGGCTTCTCGCTCCGGCCAATAACCATTGAAACTGATGTAGAGGTTCTCAAGCCCTAACTCCTTTCCAAGGCCTTCACTCTGATATGTCACAGAATGGGCCGAACCCTCAGGTATCACACCATCCACAGGTAGCCATTCAGAATATTTCCATATACCCGGAAGGTTCCGTGGTATGAGCTTTTTCTCAAGATATTCAGTACGTAATAGTGAATCATGCGAATCACAGTGTGTAGAATATGTGTCCTGGATGGTCCCACATTCAACACATCTGAGGGCGTATTTTTGCATAGTTCGAAGTTGTGGAAGCGAGTTATATATGTTTCCGTTATTTGCACATTATTATCTCAAAACGGACAATGTATATTATATAATGTCATATAAGGGCAATATATTGCAAGATCGTTGGACACATATGCAGGACCATGTCTATTTGTCCTTATGAGTTCCTGTTGTCTGAATGCACGAAATTCCTACAAAATATTGAGATAGAATATATCTGACATCTGTTCCTGAGCCTGTCATACACATACCGGAGTCCTTGATGGTCT
>JAIOTO010000093.1 GCA_021106765.1 Methanosarcinaceae archaeon | reverse complement strand
TGTGCCGCGGCAAACGGTACAACCGGGAGACCCTGGAAGTGACCTATAAGGACAGGACAATCGCGGATGTGCTTGATATGACGGTGGAGGAGGCACTGGCTTTCTTTGAGAACATACCAAAGATCAAACGAAAGCTCCAGACCCTCTTTGATGTAGGATTGGGTTACGTTAAGCTCGGACAGTCATCCACCACCCTCTCGGGCGGAGAAGCCCAAAGGGTCAAGCTTGCGACAGAACTCAGCAAACGCTCCACAGGCACAACAGTGTACATTCTGGACGAGCCGACCACGGGTCTGCATTTCGATGATGTGAAGAAACTGCTGGATGTACTGCAAAGATTGGTGAATGCCGGAAATACGATCATTATCATTGAACACAACCTTGATGTGATCAAGACCGCGGACTGGATCATTGATCTTGGACCCGAAGGAGGAAACCGTGGGGGGGAAGTGGTCGCCCAGGGAACACCGGAACATGTGTCAACAATCAGTGGATCTTATACAGGCGAGTTCCTGAAACGGGTATTGCATAAATAAGCACAGCCCAAAAGTTATATTATGTGTCGCTCAGATATTATATAATAGTACAGCAGGTATGAACAAATTTACCGGGGGAAATAGATATGTCTCAAAAACTTCAGTGTAAGAACATAAAGAGCGACCTGAAATATCTGGGTGACATTATGGAAAAACAGAATCGTGAAGAAGCTACCCCTGATGTCGCACGGATGAGAAAGCAGGTTGAGTATAAGAAGACACTCTGTAAGATCATACGGAACGAAAAGGCTTTACAGGAATGAACCATGGGCCACAAGCCCATAGTCCTATCTTTGTTCGCGTATACTCCTTATTGTAATAATTCAATAACACTATTACACTTTCCTACTGAAAGCATTCTACTTACTCTAATCAGATATCGTGTCCCTCAAAGCATGGAAGGCACACGATATGGCCGTGCTTTAGCCGTGCCCGGGTCTCCATGACATCCTCTCCACATTCGGCACAGGATATGGACTGGTAGATCATAGCTTTCCGGGGTGGCTCGATCTGTACATGCTCGACCACGAACAACTCATCCCGGGGTAGTTTAAGGACCTTTTGTATTCTAGCCTTACGCCTTTCTTCTTCAGAGAGCGTACCGTCATCACTTTCATGAGATCGTCCACGGGGGTGTGATGATATCCGGATGGCCCGATCATCTCCCCGCTTGAAGAACGTGTAAACATGTTTGCCATGATCCCGGAAGATCAGGTTCCCCTTGCCAAAGGTGCACCCATTGATAACCTGGATCGCATCAATGCCACAGGCTTTATTTTCCACGATGGCCACGAGTTCCTCGTCCTCGGCACGTTCCTTGAATTCTTCCTCAGCGATCTGTGCTACCCGGTATCCGATAGCAAGACCCGGACAGACATGCCCATGGAACCGCACTGCATCATCAAAATCCATTACTCGATCTCCCTTACAATTCACTTTTTCAGTTTTACAACCAGTGCTTCTACCTGTTCCACTGCTGTGCCAATATAGCGGTCAGGATCAACAAGCTGGTTGATATCATCCTCGCTCAGGTACTGGGTCACATCATCCCTGCTGAGCAGTACATCCTTGAGATGCGTTCCCATCTCATGGGCTTCCATGGCCGATCTACGTACGATCTCATGGGCTTCCTGCCGCCCGACACCGCGTTTGGCCAGCTCTATCATCACGGCCTCTCCCATATTCAGCCCACGCAATAGTTCAAGATTGCGGCGAATATTATCGTGATTGAAACGCAGGTTCTTGATGACGCCGATGCCAAGTTTTATTATGTGATCGGTCAGCACACAACTTTCCGGGAATACGACCCTTTCACACGAGGAATTTGTCAGGTCCCGCTCATCCCACAGGGTATTGTTCAACAGCTCCGGCTCGATCATGGAGCGCACGATACGCGCCAGTCCGCATATCTGTTCGGACTTGATAGGATTACGCTTATGTGGCATGGTGGAGGAACCCACCTGATTCTTACCAAAGCTCTCCTCCACTTCAGCAAGTTCACTTCGCTGGAGGGAACGTATCTCAACAGCGATCTTGTCCAGGGTGGTCACGGTGTTGGCCATCCACATGACGAATTCAGCGTGTCGGTCACGCTGGATGATCTGGTTGGACACATCCACAGCCCCTAGGCCCAAGTATTCCATTGCATGTTTCTGTATCTCGATCCCTTTTGGTCCGAAGGCTGCCTGGGTACCTACAGCACCGGTCATCTGACCCACCTGGACACGGGGTTTGAGTTGTTCCAGCCGTTCGATATGACGTGCGACTTCGGATGCCCAGATAGCAAACCGTAACCCATAGGTGGTGGGCACACCTATCTGACCGTGAGTACGTCCGGCACAGACTGTTTGTTTGTGTCCCTCTGCCTGGTCCAGCAGCACGTCGAGAAGGATGTGCACCTTCGTCTCAAGGACACTGATCGCATCCTTCATCTGGAGTCCGGTCGCAGTATCGAGAATGTCGTTGGATGTTGCACCGAAATGCACCCATTTATCAGCATCGTTCTCGCATTTCTCCGATATCGAAAGAACAACAGCCATCATATCATGGTGGATCTCATCTTCGATCGTTTTAACTCTCTCAAGTTCGACCTTATCGATACTCTTTTCGATGATACGTGCAGCTTCCTTCGGGATCAGTCCTACATCTGCCTCGGCCTTTGCAAGAGCTGCCTCTGTCAGGAGGAGCTTATCGAGACGGTTCTTCTCGCTCCACACATATTTCATCTCATCGGTACCATAACGGAATTCTATTGGGTGGATTGCCATATCTTTGCGTCTCCTTGTTCAGGGGTTTGAACGGTTATCTGGCTGTTAATAATAGTATACTAATAGATAAGCTTTGAGAATCTGAGGACATTATGCCGACAGGGTGTTAGCCCTCATACATTGCAGCAGTTAAATCGGAACCACCATCTGCTGTCCCCTGACAGATTCCACTGCCACAGGTACCCCATATATTTCCCCGATGTTATCAGGCGTAATGATCTCGTGTCCACCATGTGAAAATACCTCCCCGTCCTTGATGAGTATAAAGCGGTCGGAATATCGCAGTGCGAGGTTAATATCGTGCATTGTAAGCACAGCTGATATGTGATCCTTTTTCACGACATCTCTCAACGTACGAAGAATGGATAGCTGGTTCTTCAGGTCCAGGTTGCTTGTTGGCTCATCCAGAAGCAATATTTTCGGTTCCTGCACAAGGGCACGGGCAAGACTGATCTTCTGGATCTCTCCACCACTCATCTCATCGATATACCGCATTGCTAACTCTTCAAGATCCATATCGAGCATCACTTTTTTGACAATATGAAGATCGTGGTCTCTAATACCCCATCCAATGTGAGGTTTTCTCCCCAACAATATAGCATCAAAGGCAGTCAGACGACTTGTTTGGGTGTGCTGTGGGACATACCCCATACGCTTTGCGACCTCGATCTTTGGCAGTGTGAGGACATCTTCGCCCTGGACCATGATCGTGCCTGATTTCGGAGATAGTATAGTATTGATGCAACGCAGAAGCGTTGTTTTCCCGACACCGTTCGGACCAAGTATTGTCAATATCTCACCGGGCCTCATATCAAATTCTATTTCCTTGAGCACCTCACGTTTCCTATAATCAAATTTAAGATCTCTTACTTTCAGCATTAGTGTTTGCACCCCCTGACCAGCAGGAACAGGAACAATGGAGCTCCCATGAATGCGGTAATGATCCCGACTGGCAGCACATAGGGAGCAATTATAATCCGGGCGGCGGTGTCCGCAGCAAGCATGAGCAGGGCTCCTACCACACCGGATGCCGGGAGCAAGAACCTCTGATCATCACCGACGAACCTGCGAGCAATATGCGGACATACCAGTCCCACGAAACCGATGACACCCAAAAAAGCTACCGCTGCTGCCGTTGCGAGTGAAGCCATAAGCATTCCCAGCAGGCGAACTCTATCGACATGCACACCCAGTCCTTTTGCGATCTCATCCCCTGCATCCATAGCATTGTAGTTCCAGCGGTTATGTATGAAATAGGCCGTCACAACAGCGGTTATCAGTGTCATGATCTGGATGCTCTGCCAGGATGCACGCCCCAGATCTCCGAATGTCCAGAAGATGATCTCTGGCAGTTCCGTATCGTCGGCAAAGTACTGCAGGAACATGGTAGCGGCGGTGAGCAATGATCCAAGCGCCACACCTGCCAGAATGAGTACTTCAGGGGTTGCACTCTTATATTTCGCGATCGCAAGCAGGGTGAATGTTGAAATAAGCGAGAACGCGAAAGCCGAGATCGTTATGGAATAGGCATGATCAAAGACCGTCCCAAAAACCCCCCGGCTTGCTGCAAGGATGGATAACGTGGCACCAAATGCAGCAGCATGTGATATCCCGAGAGTATAAGGGGAACCCAGAGGATTTCGGAGGACTGACTGCAGCACCGCACCGGATAGGGATAATGATACTCCCGCAACAATGGCTGCAATAGCCCGGGGCAATCGTAGTTCCCAGATAAGGGTATGGGCATATTTGATGTCGGATGGCCTGCCAAGCAGGGTATTGATGATCTCACCAATAGGGAGATGTGCGTTCCCCACCGACAACGAACACATAAAGATCACTATCAGCAGAAGAGATGTGACTGTGATGAACGATATCTTCCGGCCAACGTATTTCTTGTACTCACGGGACAGGTCCAGACTGCCCCTATCATCATCCATTTCGTCACTACCTGCATTCGTCATACCCATCTACTCCTGCACCCTCAATATTCATATTATACAGGAACTATCACACAAGCTCGATGGGGCCAAACCCATGCCCAAAGCTCTCGGTAACTCCTTCATAGATGTTTTCGTTAACGGGACATCCTGAATACAGGAAACCATATATCTCATTGGCCTTGTCTTCAGGGTAAACATCAGAAAACTTTTCAGGATATATCTGCTTTCCGATATACCAGGCATTGGCCAGTACATTTCCATGGTTTGTGGTATACCAGTTGTAAGGCAATACTCCATAGATCTGTTTGTCCTGTGCGACTTCAAGTCCACTATAAACTCCTCCTTCGCACAGTGATTCCACCCCATATTTTTCATTGGTGTTGGGATTGCCTGTTTCTGAGAAATCATAGATCGACAGGTCAAGGAACACATAATCGATACCAGGGTCCATATCCCATTGTAGTAATGCGTCATCACCTACCTGATATCCTTCCCAGTCCCCTGTTTTCAAGGTCCCTGAAGCAATATTTTTTGCGTTCACATACCAGAAGGGAGGATAATCAGGTTGTGTTGACAATATCCCGTGGGACCCGCGGTATGCTGTACCGCCTATATAGAGGTTTACTGCATCCTCACCTTGTGTTCTTGAACCAATCTCTTTGATCTCATCTTCAATAAATCGTATCACATCCTCAGCCCGCTCTGACCTGTCCATAACCGTTCCCATAAGATGAATGGCCTCTTTCATATCGTTAAAATCCTTTGCAGTATCGCCATATTCAATGCCAACAACGGGGATACCACCGACATCGTTCGAAAGTTTGTCGGCACCTTCGGCTGTGGAATAGGTCAGGAAGATCACCTGCGGTGCAGTTTCAAGGGAGATTATCGACTCGGCATCGTAGTTACCCCGGAAAGCCCCGATATAAGGATATTTTTGCTTATCGCCAAATTGGGGATTCGCCAGCCTGTAGGGACGCGGATGCGCATCCTCCTCTCGCTGTTCAATGTCTTCCACACCCACAACAGTGTCCTGTTCACCCAAATAACAGAGATACCGCAGACAGCCTGCTCCCACACAGATGGTCCTTTCCACATCTTTTGGTATGCTCACCGTCCTGCCATAGGCATCTGTGACTGTCAGCATATCGTCTGATATGATTTGGATATCTTCTGTATTTGCACTGTTTGATTCCGGGCTATTGTCCACACATCCACTCAATGCGGACGTGGTGATCAATATCAATGTCAACACAAGGATTGTGATCTTTTTATTCATATACCAGTTCCACCAATATACTATGATCGTTAGGGTAATATGCTTACCATGATAATAACAAATATATCATCAATGTTAGCAATAGATGTTACATAACTTAACACTCGTATTACCTTATTATATATAAGATTTTCAGATCACATAGAGTAAGCCTACACACCTTACGATATATAATGATAATAATGGTATTGTATGGTATTGCACAATTTCCCCACAACTATTATATACCATTCCTCCTTATATGCGTAATATTAGAGATCAAAACATCATGGAGATTATCACATGGCCAACCAGGTAACTGAACTATCGCTGCAGCAGAAGAAAGAACTGGAAGACATATTTGGAGAAAAGAGCGTCAATTTCAAAAAACGAGAGCGACATTATTACACTCATGACGTAGGCGCACTCCCTGCTCTTGCAAAACCACTTCTTGGAAAAGTAGAGCCGGCAGCCATCGTGAGAGTTCACAGCGAGAACGATGCAATAAATTTGCTCACGTTTGCCAAAAAATATTCCATTCCTGTAGTGCCACGAGCGGGTGCATCATCCGGCTACGGAGGTATCATCCCAACCAAAGGTGGTATTGTCGCCGATGTGAACCTCCTCAATGACATCGTTGATATCGATAACAACGGACTCACCGCCACTGTGGGAGCAGGTATCGTATGGGAGCGGCTGGAAGCAAAGCTCAATCAGAAAGGACTTTCGGTCTGTGCCATGCCATCGAGCGCACCGTCTGCCACCGTCGGAGGGTGGCTTGCACAGAACGGTGTGGGACATGGCAGCTATGAATACGGCTGGTCCCAGGATACAATGCTGTCAGCGCGCATGGTCCTGCCTGGTGGAGAGGTTCGGGAATTTATCGGTGATGATATGAACGATATCATCGGATCCCTGGGTGCAACTGGTATTATCACACAGATCACTCTCAAAGTACGTAAATATGAGGATACAAAAACGATCTCTGCACAGTTCCCGGATGCGGCATCCATGCAAAAGGCGATACAGCTGGTCTCTGATCGAAATATCCCTCTATGGTCCATTACATTTATCAATCCAAAATTTGCAGACACAAAGAACCTGGCCCCTTCAAGGATGCACCATGGAGAACCCGTGGATGAGCACAATCCCCAACTTCCTACATCATACATCTGTAATTTCTTTTATCCTACATCCCGGGATGTGAGCGCACTTGATGATGTAATCGTCGAGGCCGGCGGAGAGGTCTTACCAGATGATATCTCCGAACATGAGTCGAAAGAATGGTTCCGCAGTTTGAAGATCAAACGGCTGGGACCTTCGTTCATTCCTGCAGAAGTGATCGTCCCTGTGGACAAAATGGATGCGGTCATCAGTGAGATCAACGACAAGATCAAACTGCCAGTGCTCATGGAAGGTATGGTCGCAAACGATGATACTATTGTACTTCTCTGTTTTATTCCCCATTCGGAGCGTTCCTTCAAATTCAATCTTGCATTCCCGCTTGGTCTGAGTATTATCAAGATCGCTGAGAATAATGGCGGGAGGATGTATGCAGCCGGCCTCTATTTCGCAAATCAGGCGGAAAAGGTGTATGGAAAAAGGTTGCAACGCATTCTTGATCTCAAAAGAGAGGTCGATCCGGACGATATAATGAATCCGGAGACATTATCAGGAAAATGGCTTTTCAGCACAGGTATTACGCTTTCCCAGACCTTTGAACCGATCATGCGTATTGTTGGCAATATGGCAGGATTGGGCAAACCCAAAGAGTTCAAAGATGAGAAGGACATACCCGGTGATATCATTTCCCATGCTTATACATGTGCACAGTGTGGATATTGTGTGAACGAATGTGACCAGTATTATGCACGTGGATGGGAATCCCATTCCCCACGTGGAAAATGGTTCTTCATAAAGGAATACCTGGCAGGTAGGGAGAAACTTGATCAGGAACAGGTAGATACATTCCTTGCCTGTACAACCTGCGAATTATGTGATTTCCGTTGCCAATTGGATCTTCCTATCGAACATTCATGGATGCAGCTCCGTGAGAAACTGGTCGTTGATCTGGGCAAGATGACATTCCCACCATTTGAGATCATGGCTGCAAGTCTGCGGAAGGAACGAAACATCTGGGCACAGTACCGCACCAATCGGGATAATTGGATCCCCGAGGATCTTCTTCCGAAGATCAAGGACAAAGCGGACTATGCATACTTTGCAGGCTGTACCGCATCCCTGGTTGAGAAAGATATTGCTGTGGGAACTGCACGATTGCTTGATGAAGCGGGTGTAGAGTTTACCACCCTTGGCAACAAGGAGTCGTGCTGTGGTATCCCGATGCTGGCCAGCGGTAAGTGGGACGAGTTCGAGAAGATCATGAGGATGAACATGGGGAACATGAAGAAAAAGGATGTCAAGACCGTGATCACATCCTGTCCTGCATGTTGGTTCGTCTGGCATACCTATTACCGCCAGTGGGCCGAAAAACTCGGTATAGACTATGACTTTGAGGTCAAGCACTATTCCGAGATACTGTCCGAGCGACTTGATGTACTTACCCCCAAGTTCATAAAACCACTGGACAAGAAGGTTACCCTGCATGATGGCTGTCATATGGGTCGTGCCGGCGGTATATATGAACCACCACGAGACCTGATCAAAGCTGTACCTGGCGTTGATTTTGTAGAAATGGAATACAATAAGGAGAATGCTCATTGCTGTGGCTCTGTCCTGACGATGATAAATGACCCTGAAATTGCGAATGTTGCAGGAGGTATGCGCGTCAGCGAGGCTGTTGAGGCGGGTGCTGACATGATGGTTGCTGCCTGTCCATGCTGCCAGTTACAGCTGAGGGTCTCGGCGGACAACAACAACATCCCCATGGATGTGCAGGATCTGGGAGCCGTCGTGGCTCGCAGTCTCGGATATGACATACCGGATACAACGAACGATGCCCTGGAAGCATGGATGCCCTTTGAACAGATGATCTACCTCATGAAACCTGAGAACATGGCTAACATGATGGGTGAGCTGATGCCACAAATGATGGATGCAATGCCATCGTATCTGAAGGTCATGATGAAAACTGTGAAATACGTACCCGGCATGGACCTGTTGATGGCACCAATGATGCCAAAGATGATGCCGCTGATCATGCCGATGGTGATGCCAAAGGTAATGCCGGATATGCTGGAAGCTGTTGGCAGACGTGTACAGATGCCCGATTACATGACAGAGCAGATGCCATATCTTATGCCACAGGCCATGGAGAACCTGATGCCGAACCTGCTTCCGCAGATCGCTCCCATGCTGACACCGATGATGATCGAGTACATCAAAAAGCACTGAAGAAATATCCCTCCTTCTACTGTTCTGTCTTTGTAGCGATCATCGAAATAATGACAAACGTCGATGATCCCTGCAACAGACAAAGTAGACAAAATATATGTGAACGGATCTATAGACATTTCAAACAGGTGTTCCTACAAAGAACAATTCTGTTAAGGTCCATTGAAGCAGGATAAAAGGTCACCCACACAAGAAGATCCCTTAGATGATGGTACTCGTTTACCTGAAAAATAGGGATGAAAGACCATAAGTGTGTGAAACGACGCCAGATCGCATATATGTTCGTGCCATGTTGTATGTCTCCATGACAGCCAATGGTGATATGATCACTGCCAACCAAGCAGAACACCCGATCGCAGCATAGATCAGATACTGAGAATACTGGCCGAATGTAGTCATATCGATACCAATGATACCCAGGGTTGAAAGAGTCTGTATTATTTCAATACCGGTATGGGAGAAAATATTCCCGAAAAAGTTCAGGAAAACAGCCATCAAAAGTACTGTAGCCATGTGATAGTAGATAGGATGACTTCTGAAATTATGTACTTTGTTGGTATTTTGTTTTTGGATCATAGTATCGCAGTGTGTTGTTGTATACCGATAGATTGTAATCTTGATATATAAAACAATTTTAATGCATTATCCATGATCAATATTAATAATGTACAATTATGGATGTTAGTAAGGATAGGGGTGAATAATATGTATTGCCTAAGTGCTAAATAAAAAAAGAAAGTGGAGAGTGGATGTTCTACTTTTTCAGACGTTACACTCTGATCTAAGATCAGTAATTGTTATATCGAAAGATCCTATTTTAAAAAGAAATTTGGTGCGAGGGAAGGGATTCGAACCCTCGAATTCCTACGAAACTGGGCTCTGAACCCAGCGCCTTTGACCTGGCTGGGCAACCCTCGCACTGTGAATGGCCATAAATAGGGTTTTTAGTAATTAAGGGTTTTGGTATCGTTCCGGTGGGACTTTTTTGGACACCATGAATACAAGATATGGATATAGTTCGGGACGATCTTTTCCATAGCATATGGTTTGTAAGCGTATACTCAGATAAATCCTTCTGATACGCATAATGAATAGGATGTTGTTGAATGGATGCACTTCCTTCAACAACAAGGAGAAAGGAGTTGCTCAGTAGAGAAGACAATCTTCTGAACAACCAATTATAATAAAGTATTTGTATATAGTATAACCCATACTGATTGGGAGGTTGAAGAGGAAAAGGATTATAGCTTCAGAAACGACGAAGCTACAAAAAAATCAACTTGGATGAAAACGTAACCTTAACAGATGGTATTTGCCACGTAACCCGTGATCAGACAAGTTGTCAGACCATCAGTTTCAAGAGAGAGAGAGAGAGAGAGTTATGGGAACGTAAACGGTACTCTACATGTTTGTAAGGCCCTTACTCAGAGATCGAACAGAATGAAATATTTAGTGACATATAGTGAATGGGATGTTGTTGAAAGGATGCACGTCCTTCAACAACAAAGAGAAAGGAGTTGCTCAGTAGAAGAACATAATCTTCTGAACAGCCAATTGTAACTTGGTATTTATATATAGCATAATCCATGTTGATTATGAGGTTAAAGAAGAAAAGGATTGTAGCTTCAGAAACGACGAAGCTACAAAAAAATCAATTTTGATAAAAACGTAGTTTTACAGAGAGCATCTACCACGTGATCTGAGATCAGATAGGGTCAGGCCATCAGTTTTATGAGAAGGGCCTTCTGGGCATGCAATCGATTCTCTGCCTGATCGAAAATAACTGAATGAGGACCTTCGATCACAGCAGCAGTGATCTCTTCTCCACGGTGAGCAGGAAGGCAGTGCATCACGATGGCATCATGCTGGGCAACAGAGACCAAATCCTCGTTGATCTGATAGATCTTCAGATCCCGGATCCGCTTATCCCTTTCCTCTTCATCCCCCATGGACACCCAAACATCCGTATACAGGACGTCAGCATTTGTTGCTGCTTCTATAGGATCGTGGGTGATAGTAATATCTCCACCAAGCTTCCTGCCCTGATCTATGATATCCGCATTCGGCTCATATCCTTTGGGACATGCAACAGAGATCTTCATTCCCACCAATGCACATCCAAGGATCAGAGAATTGCAAACATTGTTCCCATCCCCCACCCAGGTGAACTTGAGATCCTTAAGATGGGTCTTGTATTCCCGTATAGTCAGGAAATCAGCCAGTATCTGACAGGGATGCTCAAGATCTGAAAGGGCATTGATCACAGGGATCGTTGCGTGTTCAGCCAGATCCATGACGGTATCATGGTTATTTACCCTTGCAGTGATCCCTGCAACATATCCGGACAACACCCGAGCCGTATCTGAGATCGGTTCTCCGCGTCCGATCTGCAGATCCCGGTAGTTCAGGTAAAGGGAGTGTCCGCCAAGATCGCTCATGGCAACTTCGAACGATACCCTTGTCCTGGTGGAGGACTTCTCAAAGATCATCCCCAGGCTTTTATTCTTCAGAAGGTCTGTAACCTTTCCTCGAAGCCTCTTTTCCTTCAGATCCTCAGCCATGTCCAGCAATTCGATGATCTCATCATGTGTGAGATCGGTCATTGATATCAGGTGTTTCATAGTATCAAATCCTGTATGTATATTCCTTTGATCAGTACCCACGTACCTGTTTCATGTGATCGATCTTCTTCTGTATCAGGGCATGCGTACCGATATCATGCCTTGAATGCAGGTCTCCAATTAGACCCTCCAATCCCTTCTGTGCTATCTGCTCAGCATCCTTAATACTGTCAGCAATGCCAACAACAGCGGCAGACCGTGAACTCGTGGTATATATTTTCCCATTCTTTTCATATACACTGGAATAGAAAAGCAATGCATCACCGATATCTCCCACGATCATCTCCTTGTCAGAAGTGGGGTTATCTGGATAGCCCGCAGGTACTGCGTATTTGCACACCGTCGCTTTTTTCTCAAAAACTACTTCCAATTTCGCAAGGGTCCCGTTTACAATAGCACTGATCACGTCCAGCATATCCGTTTTTAGAAGGGGCAAAACGTTCATTGCCTCCGGATCTCCGAACCTCGCATTGAATTCGATGACCTTTGGACCATCGTTCGTCAATATGAACTGACCATAGAGGATCCCCTTGTAGGCAACCCCGATCGTACTCAGCATCATATTAACAGTCTGCTGCATGATCTCTTTTGCGATCTCAAGATCATGGACCTTCATGAAAGGCAGAATGTCGTCAGTATCCGTGTAGGATCCCATTCCACCGGTGTTGGGTCCAAGGTCATTCTCAAAAGCACGCTTATGATCCTGTACACAGGGAGTGAAAGCAAGTGTCCTACCATCCACAAATGCATGGAGAGTGAACTCTTCTCCCTGAAGGTTCTCCTCTACAACAACATTATCGTTCTCCAGCAAACCCCTGGCATAGGCAATAGCTTCAGTGACATCCGGAAGCTGATCTCCCATCACCTTTACACCTTTGCCGCCGGTGAGTCCTGCGGGTTTGATGGCGACATTGCCGAGTTCCTTGATGTATTTATCCAATCCATCATCGTCCTCAAAGACCTTGAAACTGGGGCATCCATCTATATTGTTATCCTTCATGAAATTACGAGCCCATGCCTTATCGAACTCAATGCATGCAACCTTTTTTCTTGGCCCCATCACACCGATGCCCTCCTCTTCAAGGACATCCGTAAGACCGATTGCCAATGGTGCTTCCGGCCCGATGACTGCAATATCTATAGACATGGATTCTGCATAATCGCGCACGTTTTCAACATTCGTCTCTTTCTCAAGAAGGAAATCCTCGCATAGTTCAGCAATACCCGGATTCTTTTTTGACATCACTGCATATATCGCAGGATTCTTCTTGCTTCTTGCAATGGCAGCAGCAAGAGCATGCTCCCTACCGCCACCTCCAATAATTAGAACATTCATATGTGTGACCTCACTGGATTGAATAAAAATGTGAAATTTGTAAATGTGTTCTCTTTCAAATCGTCGGATACAAAAATAATATTATTTATACAAGTGAAACCTAAGTTTCTTATTATTGAATAAATAGTTTCCGATTATGGCATTTTGAGACAGACTTTCATCCTAAGTTTGACAGTTTGTACTCTTTTCTGAAAAAGTAAAAACTACCAGAACTGGATTGCATGATACAAAAAAAAGAGGAAATTGAAGTTCTGAAGACGGCTTTTCACCGTACATCACCGTCTCCGGAAATTCAACCATTTTCACTTATTCAGTTTGACCACGAGGAAGCGGAATGTCTCATCAGAGTTGTTCCTTAAAAGGTGGGGGATGTTGGCAGGACTTTCGATCAGACTGTCCTTGACAACATCTTCCTCTTCCTCTCCGATCTCAACAATACCTTTTCCCTCAAGGATGTAGAAGAACACATTGACAGGTGTCGTATGCTTCCTGAGGCCTTCACCTGGTTTGAGAGAAATATGCATTACCTGTACCTGTTCACTGCCATACAGACTTTGAGCAAGTACATTATGCGGATTCTCTTTCTCAGGTGCATTTGTCAGTTCCAATATATTCATATGATCACCTATCTTCTAATGCGTACTTCATATTATTGTTCACACAAGTCTTACAAGATCATCGTCAACATTGGTATTTGGTGCAATGTTGAACATGTCGACCAGCACACCAAGGACGGTCGGTGAGACAAAAGCTGGCAGTTCTGGACCCAGAGTGATGTTCTTGACCCCAAGGCTCAGCAGGGCGAGCAATACAGTAACCGCCTTCTGCTCATACCATGCGATGTTGTAGGCAACCGGCAGATCGTTGATATCCTCCAGTTCAAAGGCTTCCGCGAGTTTCTGGGCGATCACCACAAGGGAATAGGAGTCATTACACTGTCCTGCGTCCAGTATCCGTGGGATACCTCCTATATCTCCCAGATCAAGCTTGTTGAAACGATATTTTGCACAACCTGCGGTGAGGATAACCGTATCCTTGGGCAAAGCCTCGGCAAAATCGGTGTAGTACTGTCGGGATTTGTGCCGTCCGTCGCATCCAGCCATCACTACGAACTTCTTGATCGCACCACTCTTCACAGCCTCGACGACCTTATCGGCAACTGATAGCACGGCAGCATGTGCAAATCCGCCCATGATGGTTCCTTCCTCCAGTGACTGGGGGGAGGGACATGTCTTTGCCTGCTCGATGATCGCTGAGAAATCCTTGTAACCATCCTCGTTTGCTTCGATATTTGGAATACCATCAAAACCAACTACGCCTGTCGCATAGACCCTGTTCTTGTAACTATCCTTTGGTGGTACCAGACAATTCGTGGTCATGAGTACAGGACCATTGAAAGCCTCGAACTCTTTTGTTTGTTCCCACCATGCGCCTCCATAGTTGCCTACAAAGTTGTCGTATTTCTTAAATGCCGGATAGGAATTTGCAGGCAGCATCTCACCATGAGAGTACACATCCACACCACTGCCCTTTGTCTGCTCAAGCAGAAGTTCAAGGTCGTGCAGGTCATGTCCACTGATCAGTATTCCAGGATTGCCCTTTACCCCTATGTTCACTGCAGTGGGTTCTGGGTTTCCATAGGTTTGGGTGTTTGCCTCATCGAGAAGGGCCATGGTCGTAACTGCTTTTTCTCCGCATTCCATATTAAGGGCCAGCAGGGCATCGATCCCTATTTCATTGTCCAGAGTAGCTGCAAGTCCCCTCTCCATGAACTCAAATATATCGCTGTTCTGATATCCAAGCACATATGCATGATGAGCATAAGCTGCCATACCTTTCATTCCATATGTCAACAGCTCTCGCAATGATCTGACATTCTCATCTTCGGTTGTCAGTATACCAGTATCTTTTCCTGTAAGCTGACTGGCTGAGATCACTGCAGCATCTGGACCGGTATTCCCATCGATCGCATTTGCTTTAACAAGTTTGTCCTTGATACTATCGCGAAGTGCGATCCCCGTGACGATCATGGATTCCATGTCACCACTACTGAAGTTCGTGTTCGTGATCGTGGCAAACAGTCCATCCATGATGAATTGATCAGTCCCTGCATCCTCAATCCCCTGTGCTCTTGCCTTCAGATTGTAGTATGCGACACCTTTGAGAACATAGATCAGATCATCCTGCAGATCTGCCACGTCCCCTTTCTTTCCACAGATTCCGTTCTTAGTACATCCTTTTTGATTTAGTGCTTCTTCACACTGATAACAGAACATTCTTTCACCTTTCCATATAGTATATATTAGATATCTGGTATATTGTTGATACTTTTATATATACCATACGGTATCAATAGTGATACTTCAAGAAGATGATGGGGCCATGGACAATAATTGGCGATAAAGATTTGGTGGCAAAAGCAGATCCGGATACGATAATGGATCAGCTATCGTCCTCTACTTCCAGAAGCTCATGTGCTTCCACCAGAGGCAGTAGGATCACGTCAACAGCACTCAGGCGCTCCTTAGCTCCATCCTCACGATCCACCACAGTTATGACCATATCGACAACTCCATCTGCCTCCCGTATAGCAGATATGGCTTCCATGACCGATCCACCACTGGTGGTCACATCCTCCAGCAGTATGATCCGGTCCCCCTTTTCAAGATCACCAACAAAACGCCCCCCTGTACCATACTCTTTGGTAGCCTTTCGTATCAGGAATAGAGGAAGACCCGTTTCCAGCGATACAGCAGTGGCAAGCGGAACACCACCCAGAGCAACACCTCCGGCCCTGTCCACATCAAGGTCCTTGATGATATCGGATGCCTGTCTGGCTATCAGACCAAGGGTAGCAGGATCAGAACTTGCCTTCTTTATATCAATGTAATACTTGCTCTTCTTTCCGGATGCAAGGGTGAAGTCCCCGAATCGTACTGCACCGCAATCCATGAGTGCAGATATCAGTTCTTCGTTCCTGTTTTTGGATGAGCTGGTTGCTGACATTATGTTTCCTCAGTTGTTTGTAATTTGGTTCTGCTTTACCAGGGTTCCTTCTTGACACCCATAAAATAGCCAATGATATTTACAGCAAGGTGCAATAATGGTGTTAGCAGTAGTACTACCAGAATTATTGAAAATGTGAAATTTGCAGCGAACCATTGGGGTGCTGCAAGATATGTGAATACCCATGCTCCCATCACAAAATCGAGTTGATCTACCACGGGCAAAGGTGCTCCCCGTTTGAGTCCCAGACGACGTTTGAAAAAGCTCATGAACATGTCCCCGAACAGGGAACCAAAGGCCAGTGCAAAGATCACGATCATCGGATCCACATAAGCAGAACCTAATAAGGGTAGCTCTGTTCCAAATAGGACTGGATCCGATCGAACTAACAATACCTGCCCATACCCCACGACAACTCCACAAACAAGCCCTGCAAAAAATCCGCGGAACGTCTTACCATTACCCAGTATCCGCCTTCCATCTGAAAGGGAACGTCCTCCATCAATGGGCCGTCCTCCACCAAAAACAGCAGCGCATGGATTCGGTATGTATGCAGGTAACATCAACCAGAGGGCAATAATGATCGTTTCTATCGTGATGATCAGCTCTAAATGATTTTATACCAAATTGGCATCATGAATATTTAAGCATTTGCCGCAAACCAAACATTTATAGATGCCTGTTTCCTATAGGGAGACTTAATATTACCTCATATAATAAAAATAACAACATGGGTGTTCGGCAAAAATGATAGATAGTAAAGTGATCAACTCACGCAATATCATGCTTGTAACGGTATCCGTCCTGATCTTACTTTCTGCATTGATCACAATTGGTATGCTGACCCCCCTCATCATTAAATTGATGACAGGTGTTGAGATTACCATGGACATGCAGTACTTCAATAACAGGACGGCACCAATAGCAGCGGTTCTGGCAATACTGCTTGCGATGTGCATGCTGATAGGTCATGCTACTTCCCGCACGATATCGGTGATCGCAGGAGTTACATTGTCCATTTCAATACTGTCTTTGATCATATCCCCTTTCAAGTGCACTCCAATTGATGTCATGGTCCCCATCATTATACCGGCAATAGCTATCACGTTGTACAGGATATATCGTGCATTGGACAGGGATTCTACACTACGCTCGTTGCGTGGTGTGAGCGTGCACCTTATACATCTTGGCATACTGCTGCTCATTATTGGAACGGTACTCAGCACGAACCTGAAGGTTGAGGATTCGGAGATTCTGTACACAGGTACTGAACACTCATTTGAGGGACAGCATTATTCCCTGAAAGTAGTGGATATGGACTCAGGTTATGAAGGTATACCATACCGCAATTATCCGGGTTCATCATATGCAACGACCATCGATATTGAAGTGTATCGACGGGGAGAGTATTTTGATAGTGCCCAGGTGAAATATATCACTGACTTCAAATGGGGTCAGACCTACACTACCACCTATATCAAAAGAGGAGTGTTCGAGGAACTGTTCATAGCCCCCCGTACTCTGGACGAGTCCACTGGAAGAGTGGATATGTATGTCAGAACTGTTCCATTCATTAATCTGGTGTGGGGAGGAATGTGGATGATGGTTATAAGCATCCTTATGTTTGGTATTGTTGAATATGTTAAAGAAGGCAGGGAACTGGACAAGATCACCTGCCATAAGGATGTGAGCTAACAATGATCGTTAACAATTGGGCGGTGATAGCTTGCTGAATATCGGGATGATCCTGGTCTGGTTATCATTCGTACTGGGATCCGGAGCAGCCATCTATTCTATGCGCGATCAGTTTGGCAATGATGGTATAACAAAGCGTATCTCCAAACAACTTGAGCTCGGATGCGCTGTGACAACCACACTAGCAATGGTACTGCTTACCTATTACCTGTGTACGGTCTCCGCATCGTTCCATTATGTATACCTGCATTCCAGTACAGACCTGTCACTGTATTATCGTATATCGGCACTGTGGGCAGGACAGGAAGGGTCACTACTTCTCTGGACATGGGCCATTCTGATCGTGTTGCTTCTGATGCAATACACAGGTCATACCCGTCATCTTTCAGAGTCCAGACTGATGGGACTAACTCGTACTATATCACTTCTGATCGCTACTGTGTTCCTCATGCTGCTTGTGCTGAAGAACCCGTTTACCACATATCAGATCGTTACCGGTGGTACGGGAGAATTGACAAATTGGAACCCGTTTGCAGTCCTCTATCCAATTACAGATGGACTTGGAATGAACCCTCTGCTCAGAAATCCATGGATGGCCATTCATCCACCGGTTTTGTTCTTCGGTTATGCGGCCTTCACGATACCTTTTGCTGCAGCAATTGCAGATCTTCTTATCGATGATGAACGGTGGATGCAAATATCAAGAAATTGGATGCGAATTGCCTGGTTCTTCCTTACCCTTGGTATTGGTTTGGGAGGATTCTGGGCATATGAGGTACTTGGCTGGGGTGCCTGGTATTGGACCTGGGATCCGGTGGAAACGTCGTCCCTGATCCCCTGGATAACTGCTACAGCATACCTGCATGCTCAGACGCGGTCTAAAAAAGGAGAATATCGATTTATAGCACCACTGCTTGCAATCGCATCGTTCATACTGGTAATATTTGCCACATTCGTAACACGCAGTGGAATGTGGGTATCCGTTCATTCCTGGCAGGATTTTACTTCAGAAGGAATGCTTATTGCACTGTTCCTGCTTGCTCTTATAGGATCAAGTACGGTATTACTGGTAAGACGTTATTTTGAAGATGGGTGATCGGGGGATCATATGTTCCCGATCATTTGTCAGTACTCATTCTTCTATATATAATACATACAAACAGGAATTTTCCCGCATTTCCATGAATCCTTGTGTCTCAGAGATACCTGCTTTCTCAAGAAGCACTTTCTTCCACGAATCAGGTGGAAGTGCTATCTCTCCAGTGTGCGCTTTTGCGCCGATCTGTGCATAGTTAAGAGATTTCCCGTTGATCGTGATACGTTTTGCGATTTCATTCCTATACGTCTGATGCATCATACAGGCACTATGTGCAGCAGATGGCTGGATAGTATGATTGTAGTGATCGGTTGCTTCCATGTGCACCGGATTGAAGGTACCCAGACGTTTGATGTATTCACGGATCGCTTTAGAAAACGGACATGTCTTGGTGACGAAGCCATTTTTACTGATCTGGCGGATGGTCTCGAAAGAAGAGAACACGGATTCACCAGCATCAACCGCCTTTGCAAAATCTTCCCATGTATCATATTCTTCCTCTGGAACTGATTTTGCAAGTGATTTGGCCTGCCCAACCATATAGTTGGTGAAGCCTTCCACACCCTGCTTGTCGGATATATCCTCGAAGAAAAGGAACACTGACACATCTACAAATGGATTCGACATTATCTCATTGGATTTGGATAAATTGTATTCTGAGTTATTTACCATTGTGATCACCCTTCATTCAACAGTATCTTCTCCGGCGGTCTTGCCCTTGACTACCAATGCAAACACACAAGAAGAACTTCTCAATATACTTTTGATGTGGCGTTCGTCGACATTGATCTTTACAAGATGCTCTTCAAGCATCTTCACTTCGCCCAACCGCCCCTTGTTCGCCAGGTGCAGACATTCGAGCCCCTGTTTTGCAACAGTAATGTTATTTGCTGCAACCTCTCTAAACTTCTGATGCGTGATACAATAATTGGAAACAGCTGAGTCTCTGACACGGTTATTATAGCTATCTGCCACATCAAAGTCTGAATCCGGAATAGGTCCGATCTTCTGAATATATCTGTTTATCGTCGGAGCCATAGGGCAGGTTTTTAGGGCATAGACATAACCTATCACATCGCCATCCTTGTCCGTGATCGCAAGATCTGTAAGTACGTTTACCGCCCCTTCGATGGTCAAGGATGTCCTTCCATCCTTCATTGCGACATTGAACGCAGGCCAACCTACATAGGCTTCTTTTCCCATTCGTTCAGCATAACTTTCACCGACACGAAGCCAGTATTCTACAACACCTTCCGTTCCCGCCTTGCTGACCATATCATCGACAAGGGAATACAGGGCAATATCCATCATTATTTTGAACCTCCATCTAACAGTTTCCAACTTGAATACATCTAATGCTACTTTCTACCTTTGTATATATATATATATTGAATTTCTTATTGTTATTATGATCTTTTGCAATTATTTAGTCATAACTGTTCCTGACCCATTTTTCCATTTAATATCCGGATTACCGGGATATAGTTCTTCTGTAGTAGCATTGTCCTCCTCAATTATAGACATAGCTTCCTCGATGGAATCAACAGGAATAGTAATATCTTCATCTACATATAGTTCATACTTGAGGACCAGTGTCCCATCATTGAATTCTATAAGGCGGACAACATCCCTGAGATCATTATCCAGTTCTATCTCATCATCGCTGTGGCTTTTACATTCCCAGTGATCAAGTAACTTCTCCCCACAAAGAGATCCATCGTATTCTGGGACCTGTACAACTTCCTTTTCGCTGATGGACAGATCGTTATCCGACATATCCGATATATTCAACATATCTGATGTGACATCGTTGTCATTAGCAGGTATATCTGAAACATCAATGCCCGGTCGATCATAGCTATGTTCATCAAACTTCTTCAGCTTGTCAAGGAACGATTCTCTTCCTTTTTGTCCTCCGTGCTGCAGATTGCAGGGATCCAAATATTGCGTCCAGATATTACTCATTTCTGATCTACCAGTTTTTACATTTGATACTATTACGTCAATGGGAGCATATACTTTATTCAGGTATCATATTATTGATCGAACTTAGTAACACATCCAGTGACCCGGAATCCAGCAAAAGGAACATGTCACCGTAAATAGTATTCAGCCCACTCTCATGACCCACATCATGCACCATGAACATGGTTTCGATATTGAGCAACTGCTTGATATCATGTTCCATCAGTTCAGATGCCTGTTCCAACACATCCGTGATCGTGCCAGTACATGTAATTGGTGCAGACTGTATCACCTTGAGATCGAGGAACTGGAACAATACATTCAAATATGAACCTGCAAGAATATTTCCAGTCTCGCAAAGAGCAGATTCACACATGACAGGATCATCCTGCTGTTGTAATGGTACCAGCATAAGATTACTAAGGACCACTGCATTGTTAAACTCCAGAAGAAGCATGATCACCCCTTTTATATCCCCGGTCATTCTCAACATGACCCCTGTCATTGTTATTGATTCAGGTATCGAGCGAGCAACGGCGTCCGGATCAAGTGTCTGAACATTAGACAGATTCAATTGTACCTGTTTCCCCACGAGTTTTGATAAAGATGTAGCTGCATTCCCCATACCCATGCTGCCCACTTCTTTGAGCGCATCGATCTGGAAGCTGTTCAATGGTTCCATATACACAACTCCCTCATACGATTGGTATTATACATCATCATTCGCCTCTTGACTCTGTGTTGCTATCAGGATCATCATCCGATACATCTGTCCCCTGTTCCATATAGAACTTCTCACCAGCAAAGAAACGTATGTATTCTTGATTACCACCCTTTGTAACTCGTATCCGGTTGCCTATCTCTTCGGCCAAGTTAAGGAAGAGTCCTTCAAATCTAGACAATGTCTGCTCATCATGTGCTTTACGGTTGATGAGACTCACTAAAAGGAACCGATCCGAGAATTCCTCGACCATCCCTGATACAAACTTATAGGTATTTTCTGAACCCTGCTCAAGGATCATGTGAGAAAGTGGCTCAAAGATGATGGCACATCCATCCGGAAGTTTGCTGGTCATATCGAACAACTTGTTGATATCATCAAATGGTAATTTGATAACACCATTATCCTCAACCAACTCGTGGCTTGTCGTAGAAAGCTCAATGAACTTCATAGCCCCAACATCGATCAGATCTCCCAAACAATTGCGGAAAAATGATGTCCTGGGCTCGGTGGATATCAGCACAACGTTGGTCATCTCACCATAAAGTCGCAAGCATATCTCGATGACAGAGTCCTCGTATCGGGTATATGGTGTGTATTCGATCAAAGTGGAACGCTTAAGCAAATTTGAGACATCCTCCACTTCAGAAACATCCTGGGTATCATGGCGAACAGGAGAGACTTCCACAAACTGATCATATCGATCACATTCATTTCTCTCATCGCAGTCCCAACACGATTGTATTCCCTTTTCATTAACACACATATAGATAGGACATTTTTCATCCGAATATTTATTCTCTGCCATACAACCCATACAATCCTTGGTCCTGTACAACTGGCACATATGACAGTTCCTGCCACATGACGATTTTACATCGGGGGGTCTATTGAACACCATTCCATCTATAAGAAAATCTCCCAGGGTTTCCCGCGGTATGTTCCGAAATGCCTGGAAAAGCAATAGACCTGCAATGGCAAAGAGGCTTGTATATACTGCACTCCAGAGTCCAAGCAGTGTTAACACTATATCGGTAACATCGGGATCCTGAAGACTGATAGATAATGAAGGAAATATCGATGTAGAAACTATGAACACAGAAGTCAATGCAAGAAGTAGCCATGCAATGGATCCTTTCTTTGTCTCAAAATATAGCCGGATCCAGAAATACATCGCAGCGAGCCCACCAACCAATGAAATTGACACAAAGATAATGTGCAGTATAGTAATATTCTGGCTTAACATGTTTCCTCTTCCCACCTTTTATTTATATCTCATGATTGAAAGCATTAACTACTGATCACTTTATATCTCAATGTTACCTTTAAGGGCGCTCTTCACAAAAAGCACACCATTCTCCCCATCAAGCACAATGGTCCGTCCATAGTTCTTACCCACATCCTCTGCGATCAGTGGAATGTTCATTTCAACAAGCATACTTTTAGTAGCGATTATATTCCGCTCCCCTATATTTAGATTCGAATTTTTGTTGAATGAGAACATGCTGGCACCTCCTGCGATCTTTGCCTCCATCCTCCTTTTTACAGCCCCCAGTTCTTCCATTTGTCCTACAAGATGTGGGATACCCGTATCAGCAAACTTTGCCAGATTTTCCTGAGACCTTGCCTGTTTGATGGATGGAAGCATGATGTGCACCATTCCGGCAACCTTTACATGCGGGTCGTAGAGAGCAATACCTATACACGATCCCAGACCCAATGTAGTGAGTTTCTTGGGAGGTACTGTAACTGCACAATCGGCCATTCCTACGATGATCATGTTACTCATTCAGTATGTGTGTTCATATTCAATACATATACGGGCATTTCGTTCGAAGTGAAGAGAGATGGAACTTTTTCATTATACCCCAGATCCTGTCATTTCATCGATACGTTGGATCAGTAATTCGAGAGACTGTGTGTCATACAGCGTAAGGATCGATCCATTTATACGATTGTCTTCAACAATAAATTCTGTATCCAGCAATAGTGAATGTTCTACCTGCTGGCTCATCTCGACAAGTATCTGGTCCAATATGGCTCCTGTCATATCATGAATAGAATATGGAGTAGATATTGTTAATGAGACCTTTAGGAAATCGGCAAGTGATCGTACATATGTCCCTGCAAGAATATTCGCTATTTCATTCATCAGAGAACTGTTCATATCATCTGTCAGGTCGACATCCTCCTCACCGGTGATTATCTGACAGATGGTTTTTGCACTATCTATGGGAAACAGCATCACAACATAACCCTGCAGATCTCCCTCCATACGCACCAGTAGTCCCAGAACAATTGTCTCAGCACCGCCGACATGCTGTGGAACATTTTCGATCTTTTCGAGATTGAGTTTTGGTATGTTGACCTTTATGTCATGGTTCAACATTTTTGAAAGGGATGTGACGGCATTTTCCATACCGATGTTACCGATCTCCTCCAATGCACCATATTGAAATTCTGTAAGATGATCAATATCTTTTGTCATAATATTACCTTTTGTTATCTGTGTATTTATATAGTTAGCCTACAAATTACTCGACATCCCAGGGATCAAACTTATTTCTGATATATCCGCTCCTTAGTATTAAAAGGTTTAAAGAGGTCTTTAGACGGGCCGATCAACGTTTCTGTTTTCCCCATCACAAAAAATCCTCCCTTTTTGAGTGCATTATAATAATCCATATACAGGACTTCCTGGAGATCTTTTTCAAAGTATATGGTCACATTCCTGCAAAATATGATATCAAATCCACGCTTCTTGGGTCCGGATATTAGATCATGTCGTTTGAAGCTTGTCACTTTTTTGATTTTATCGATAACGAAATATTTACCATCCCTCAACTCAAAATAGGTCTTCAGTATAGCCTTATCAATATCCTTTACCTCGGTTTTAGTATAAACGCCCTGTTCTGCACGAAAGAGGCATGCTTTGTCGATATCGGTTCCTTCGATGATTATTTTGTATTTATTGAAATTGATTGACAGTATCTTGTGAAGCAGAATAGCGATAGAATAAGCTTCAACGCCGATAGAAGATCCAGCACTCCATATACGAATAGTTTTCAAGGGGCCATTTTCATTTGCCATTATAGCTGCAGGTAACACTTCCTTTTCCACAACATCGTATGCTTCCGGATTACGAAAAAATTCTGTGACATTGACCGTAAGTGTGTCCATCAAAACGACATATTCAGCAGAATCCTGTTTAAGGACATTGATATAATCGCCATATGTTTTGCAATGTGTAGAACGTAATCTGACGTCGATACGTCTTCGTAAATGTGCATCTTTATATTGATCGGCATTAAAACCCAGATTTTTGTTTATGAGTTTTTTTAACATTGTAAACTCAAGATCATTCTGATCCATTGCCCGGCCCCCTTGTTACAAGATCGATCGATATACTACATCCTTCGGTGAGTTCGGTTGTAAATTTCGCAGGTGCCCCGTCAAGATACATCCGTATTATCTTGCCAACTATATCTTCTCTTCGTATTCCTATATATTCCAGAACATCGGACATTTTTGGATCGGCATCGATCCCATTTTTAGTTATGATCACATCCCCGTTATGGACACTGTCTGATACTGATGTTTCCTTCCCATTCAATATCACAGTACCACGTTTACCACTGAATATCACTTCCTGATCGTTCACGTAGACCTTCATATCCTTCCCATTTTCAGGACATCCGATCAGATCATGTATCCGAAGATCCGCGTCATTTTCCGTCATCTGCACACGATCACCGTCCTTGAGATCATGGTTGGAGATATCGATCGAATCTATATATGTTCCATTTATCAGAACCCTTTTACCTGTAGTTGTGAGGTGCCTTATCGATCTGTTCACAGTAACAACTATTTCCCCACACTCTTCGACCCCTGGGTCCATGAGGTCAGATAAGGATGACGCCCTTATTATTACATCTGCCCTGTCAGGTATCGCCTGGTCTCCCAAAGCTGATCGACCATTGATAGTTACATGAGGCTCTACCCTTGTTTGCTTGCCGTCCAGTATTATATCTACGGGTAGAATATCCAGACGGTCGCCAAGTTCAGAGACCAGTATATTAGCATCTGTACCATCCTTCGGATATTCGAATTTGATCCTATCACCTTTATGCAATGTATCTCCAAGGTGTGCTTCTTTTCCATTGAGCAATATCCTTGCATTCTCCCCGAGTTCACCTTTTACTGTCAATGAAGATGAGTTCACGGTAAGGATCAATCCCCTCCCCAGTCGTCCGTAGACACGTTCGATCTTCGCAGCGACCAGTGCATCCATGACCACAAGTCCATTAATGTTCATGATCTGAACATCCGTATCATTGACAGTAACATCCATGAACTCTATTCCTGATCCCGTGTGGGCAGTTTGCACTATACCAAGGGGCGTGATCATCTCGGCTCCTGTGACCTTACCGGTCCTATCAACGATCGATTCAATAACTTCTGGTAACCGGATCCCTACACGCCTTGGATTCACATCCAGGTAATGCGCCAAACGTTCCTGGATCAATACTGTTTGTGACCCACCTCCCACACAGATAATAGCACGAGGTGTGTTCTCATTGATCGAAATGATCACCTCTGCAATATGCTTTGCAAGATCGTCCACCTTGCCTTCTATAACCCCTATGACCTCACTGGTGTCGACCTCGGTAGTCTGACCAAATATATCTTCGATCTTCACTGAATTTTCAGTGATAAGAGAACGTTTTATCATCTCTGCTTTGCTAAAATCCACAAGATAATTGTCACATATAATGTCGGTGATCTCATCACCAGCCTCCGGCACCATCCCATATCCCACAACAGTTCCGTCAGCTGTTATGGCAATATCTGAGGTACCTGCACCAATGTCCACCAATGCAAGATTGAGTTTTCTCATATCCTTTGGGATCGCCACATTCAATGCAGCAATAGGTTCGAGTGTGAGACTTATAGCTTCCAGTTCCACTTTTTTGAGCACTGCGAACATGCTATTGACAACCGCTTCGGGTAAGAATGTAGCCAATACCTCTACTGATAGTGAGCGTCCCTTCTGATCAATGGGATTTAAGAAACTCTGCCCATCCAGTCCATAAGAAACGACCGAGTAACCAACGCAGTTGAACCCTTCACTTATACCAATATCCATTCGTGCCTTTGTGACTGCTTCGAGCTCAAGTTCAATAGTATCATTTCTTGATATCTCGTGGAATGGCATTTCCACGGTCACATTTCCCCGTGATGTCAGGAGAGCGCGTCCTGCTACAGCTACAGCCACTTTTGAAAGTCTATGCCCTATTGCCTCTTCAAGTTCCTTCTTCACATCCCTAACAACAGAAGCCACCTTTTCTACATCATGTATCTGTCCATCCACCATGCTACGTTCAACATGTTCGTGGGTACAGGCAGCTGTGATGCTAAGATCATCACCTTCTGCAATAAGTCCGATTACAGTTCTTGTACCGATGTCCAGGGAGAATATCGGTTGTTCCATATTACCCCATCATCTTTTTCATTACAGCAGCAAGTATAACGTCAGAAGCTTCCGGTTCAAAGAGCATGTTAAACTCATGTTTGGATCTTGTGATAGGGATGGTCGCTTCACCGCCGACAACAATGAACTCATCGGCAAGTTTACCGATCTCCTGCTCAATGAAGTCGCCTACACCGTCCATATTTACGTGTACCTCTGGATCCCCTACATGCAGATTGGTGCCAAGGAACTCGTTCACAACATTCATATAGGCACCACATAGGCGTGATCCCATATCCTTTAGTTTGTTTATCTCTTTCTGTTCGATCTTATTGGTCGTCCCTACGGACCTCTTCAGAAGCAGGTCGGAGAAAGAAAACGCAGAGTATTTAGGAAGAAGTAGAAGTGTACCTCCTGACACATCTCCGCTGAATGGGATATGTATCGCAACGACACTTTTATTTGCACCTTCCGATGCCTCTTTTTGTATATTCTCAAGAGGAGTGATCTTTACAATCGGGATATTGATCTTGACCTCCCTGCCCACCATATTGGATAATGCTGTAGCCAGATGTCCCATTCCTATGTTACCAGCTTCCTGGAATGCACCTTTTGTCATTTCATCTAGTTCTGTCATATATATCACCGTTATTAATTAGATCAAAGTTGCAATATCAAGTATCAAAGCCACACTACCGTTACCCAGTATCGTTGCACCAGCAAACCCTTTTGTATCCTTAAGGATATTACTGTCCAAAGTCTTTATGATGACTTCCTGCTGACCTAGTAATTCATCAACAATTAATCCGATATTGTTCCCCATCTTTTCCACCACAACAACGATCAGTTTTTCCTTGTCTTTTGCAGGTGTTGGAGTATGCAGCAAATTGTGCAATCGTATCAGAGGGAGTACCTTTTCACGATGGATGATCACTTCCTGCCTTTCAATAGTCTTAATATCGCTTGCATTTATCCCCACATCCCTGACAACATTGCTTAATGGTACAGCATATACCTCATCGTTGAGCCTTACCATTAGTGATTGTATGATTGCGACCGTAAGTGGAAGTTGCAACTGTATCTTACTACCTTTGTCAGCTTCAGACTCCACTGTTACACTGCCACCAAGCTTTTCGATCTTGCTTCTCACAGCATCCATACCGACCCCTCTGCCAGATACATCTGTGACCTTTTCTGCACCGCTGAATCCTGGTGCGAATATCAAATTAATTACATCACTATCACTGAGTTTGTCAGCTTCAGCACGGCTCATAACACCTTTATCAACAGCAACCCGTCGAAGGATAGCAGGGTCCATGCCTTTACCATCATCTTCAACTTCTATTATGACGCTATTACGAAGCCTGTATGCTGATAATTTCAACGTTCCTGTATCGGACTTGCCGAGCTGTATTCTTTTTTCCGGACCTTCGATCCCATGATCGACAGAATTCCTTAAAAGGTGAACAAGTGGATCACCGATCTCATCAAGTACTGTCCTGTCAAGCTCAATATCCTTACCTTCGATAATAAAGTCGATCTTCTTTTCTTCCGTTTTTGCAAGATCTCTGACCATACGCGGGAATCTGCTGAATATCTGACCGATGGGGACCATTCTGGACTCCATAACCTCGGTCTGTATTTCGTTCGTTAATCTGTCAAGATCAGAAAGTGCTTCATCAAGAACATTTGTACCCAGCTCAGAGACCTGCTGATTGATCCTGATCTTATTGATTATGAGCTCACCCACAAGGTTCATGAGATTATCGAGTCTTTCAATATTTACACGTACACTCTGAATGCTTTTTACAGTATCAGTCTTCTTTGCGTTTTCCGTATTTCCCCCGGATGCACTATCTTTTGTATTAGTAGCATCTTCCACCTCATCTTCCGTACCTGTGTCCTCCATTTTTATCACTGAGAGCAACACATCTTTTATCTCTGACACTTTTACAAGAGTTGATCTGACGGTCTCCATATCCTCCTTTGTTGCAAGGACCAGAGTGAATTCGAGATCAAACTTTTCATCTTCAAGATCGTTCAGGGAAGGTATTGATCTAATGATGTTACCTATATTGGATGCATTTCGAACGACAAGAGCTGAACGTGCGGCCTTTAGCACACAGGAATCGTCGATAATAACCTTTGCAGCAATGATGGTACTACCATTCTTTGTTGCATCACCGATCTCTTCATTTTCCACATCCGTGAACTCCACATCGACCTCTACATCAACTTCTACATCAACCTCTACAGGACTTTCTTTGATCGCTTCCTGATCAGTTTTTACAGAATCCGATTCTATATTTGCATCCTCTTCGTTTGATGATGATTCTACCAATTTTTGCATCTTGTGCTTTAGATTGGAAACATCGACTTCATCTCCGCTTCCGACCGATTCTACCAATGCTTCAAGATTATCAAGGCACTCGAAGAGGGTATCGATGATCGAAGTGTCAAGGAGAATACTATGTTTTCTTACCTTGTCCATCAAGTCTTCCATTCCATGCGTCAGTTCAGCTATTGTGGTAAATCCCATTGTAGCTGCCATTCCTTTGAGAGTATGTGCAGCACGGAACATGCTATTTATGTGTTCCATATCCCCAGGATTTTGTTCAAGTTCCAAAAGAGAATTGTTCAATTCCTGAAGATGCTCTTCCGATTCCGCATTGAAAGCATCCTTATATTCAGACATATCCATATTCCTAGTCCTCCTGCTTCACAATATAAACAATGTAGTGTTTTAAAATATATTCATTACATTAATCCCAATCTATGCACGATCCCTTCTGCGATCTTTTCAAGAGGTAATACAGAATCTGCCATACCCCGGTCTACGATCGCTTTTGGCATTCCATAGACCACACATGATTGTTCTGCTTCTGCTATAGCATACCCTCCCATCTCCTTTATCCGGGCAACCCCATCTGCGCCATCGACCCCCATTCCGGTAAGGATCACAGAAAGTATGTTCGGCCTGTAGATAGGAACAATGGATTTGAACAACACGTTAACAGCTGGCCTGACACCCTGTTCTCGCGGCCTCTGATTAAGCGCTACAACCTCCTTCATGACACCGTCTATTTTTTTCTGTACGATCTCCATGTGGTAATTGCCTGGTGCGAGCAATACTTCGCCAATCCGTATGACATCCCCGTCCTTTGCTTCTTTGACTGTCAATGGGGATTGGCTGTCCAGCCTCTTTGACAGGGATGCGGTAAACCCAGCAGGCATGTGTTGCACCACCAGTACTGCAGCTGGCAGATCCGCTGGTAGTTTTGGTATCACCTGCTCAAGAGCACGTGGTCCTCCTGTAGAGGAACCGATCGCAACGATCTTGTTTACTCTAATTCCTTTTTTCATCGATGTGGATGCCTGTGTTCGAACGGATAGATCTTTTCGACTTTTGGATATGTCGACGTGTCTTTCCATAAATTCAAGCTTTTCGGGATCAACCTTTGCAGCGGTCTTAACCTTGGAAACGATCTCCTCTGCCATTTTGTTAATGTCGAGACTGATATTACCCGAAGGTTTTATTATAACATCTACAGCACCATACTCCATAGCAGTGAGGGTAATATCTGCTGCTTTTTCACTCACAGCACTTAGCATTATGACCGGTGTCGGACATTCACTCATGATATAACCGAGGGTATGCAGTCCATCAAGTACTGGCATTTCGTTGTCGAGGGTCACCACATCCGGTCCGAACCTTTCGACCTTTTCAATAGCATCCTGACCATTTCGTGCAGTCGCGACTACATCGATCATAGGGTCTTTACTTAAGATGTCTGATATTACTTTCCGCATGAATGCAGAATCATCGACTACAAGTACTTTAATTATCATATCAGATTACGTTATTAAGGGCTTCCAACACTTTTGTAGCATCAAATGGTTTTATGATGAAATCCTGTGCACCAGCCGTGATGGCTTCGGTGACCACGGATTGCTGCCCAATGGATGAACACATGATAACCTTTGCGTTTGGATCCATCCCCATGATCTTCGTTAATGCCTCTGTACCTTCCATATTGGGCATAACGATGTCCATAAAGACCACATCTGGTTTGAGTTCGGAGTACTTCTGGACAGCATCCAAACCGTCTACAGCTTCTCCGACAACTTCATGTCCATTTTTGGACAATATGTCCTTTATCACCATCCGCATAAATGCAGCATCATCAACGATCATTACTTTCGCCATGTCTTATATCCTCCAATTTGTAAAATGATATGAATTATTTAAGAGATATTATAGATATACCCCATATATATTTAGATGTGAAATTTAATACCAATATTGATTTGCTTCTACTAATAGTTCTATATCTCATCACTCAGTGTTTGAACTGTTCTCTATTGCAGATATCTCTTCAACTTCTTTTCCGGTAAGTACCTTTTCCAGATTCAGGAGGATCAACAATCTATCGTCGACCTTACCCACACCTCTTAGATAATCTTCACTTATCTTTGATGTGATTATCGCGGGAGCTGGTTCTACGTCAGATCGTGGTATTCTCTTAACCTCGCTTACCGAGTCGACGATCATTCCTATCTCATTGGTATCAACCTCTACCACGATTATCCGTGAATGCTCATCAATCTCTTTGGAGTCCTGACCGAATCGTTTTGCGAGATTGATCACAACATTGATCTTGCCACGAAGATTGATCACTCCTTTTACATAATCGGGAGCTTGTGGAATGCGAGTAATGCTCGGCATTCGAATTATTTCTTTTACCTGCATAACATCTACGCCAAATTCCTCTTCTCCTAGCTGGAAGACTACCAACTGGAGCAGATCCATACCGCTTTCAGTGCTTTCTATTGCATCTTCATTCATATTTAATTCTCCTGTGGAGTGCTCTTCTTACAATTATACGAGTTGTGTATTCCCATATTATTCAAATCATAAATGGAAAGTATAAACATTATTCATTATTATGATAATGAGTATTATCCATATATAGTTTTTGCTGAAAATAAAGAATGAACTATTGTAGTGAAGCTTTTACCTGCTAAAAGGACGTTTCTTTGAGGAACTGTTCTTTTGACCTGATCAAAATTCAAATTGGTAATTTTAAATAAAAAGAGCTTCCTTCCCCTTCCCTACTTGTCACGGTAATCTCTCCACCGTGATCTTCTACAACCCGTTTGCATATGCACAGACCAACTCCCGCACCACCATATTTTCGTTTGGTTGACCCATCTATCTGGTAAAACTTATCAAAAATTTCCTGCAGTTTGTTCTCGGGCATACCTATGCCCGTATCACATAATGTGATATGTATGTAATCTCCATCCCGTTTTGCAAATATAGTGATCTTGCCACCCTTTGGCGTGAATTTGATCGCGTTGTCCAGAAGATGATAGATCACATTTTCAAGATAGCCAACATCTGCATTGATGGTTGGAAGATCCTCTGATATGTGTTGTTCTAGGAACAGGTCTTTTGTTTTGATCTGCATTGACATGTCCAGGACCATATTCGTGATCGTTTTTCCAATATCCACAGGCACGAAATTGTATTCAACTTTTTGGGTATGATCTGTGCTAAGATAGAGCAGTGATTCGATCAAACGTCGTAACCGTTCAGTATTACGCATAATGGGTGAGAGTGCTTTCTTTTGGTCGGGGGTCATTGGACCAAGACTTCCCTTATCCAACAGTTCACAAAACCCTTTGATCGACACTATTGGCGTTCTGAGTTCGTAGCTCATGTCCTCAAGAAAATTGAACTTCATTGTGTCAAGCGATCGTAGTTCCTCATTTGCTTTTAGCAGAGCATTCTCGGCTTCCTTTCTTTCTGTTATGTCTTCCCCGGAGCTGATAGTCCCTAAAATATTGCCCTCCTCATCCTTTAGAACAACATCATGCCAGAATACCAGTCTCTCTTCACCATTTTTGGTAAGGATAGGCTTTTCAGAAAACTCAGGCGGTTCGAGTTTTCCTTCCAAAACCAGTTTATACCCACCTTTGATCATGTCCCTGATCCGTTCTGGTAGAAATACATCAAACCATTTCTGGCCAGTGATCTCTTCTTTTGGATATCCAAGCAATTCTGCAGCTTTCTTATTGACAAGGATAACCTCAAAATCTTTATTGATAACTCCAAAGATAGAACCTGCCAGATCAATATATTTCTGGGCTATATCCCTTTCTTCCATGATAGAATCGTGTAATTCCTTAATGCGGATCAATGATCTTGCCCGGGTATTAAGTTCCAATATATCAAGGGGTCTTGTGAGATAATCATCGGCTCCGGCATCTATAGATAGATCTTCATTGCCAGATTCTGAAGAAGACATTATCATTACAATAGGTATGAACTGGGTGACAGTATCGTTCTTGAGTAAATTACATACATCATAACCAGTCATATCCGGCAGTGCAGTCCCAAGCAGTATTAGATCTGGAAGGTCCTTTGCTTTTTCCAGTAACTCTTTACCACTATAGACCTTTGATAAACAATAGTTTGCCTTAAGGGCCTCTTCCAGTACCCTTATATCCATATCGTCTTTATCTGCTAAGACAATATTTGGGATCTTCTTCGTTGCCATAGTATCCGACACATATCTGTTGTGAGGGTATTGAATGTAGTTAGACATTTCATTTGTAGCAGTCTTTGTTACAAGAATTTGCAAACATCTGAGTAGTAACTTTCCAGGACATTATTTCCAGATCATTCTCCCCTCTGGAATTGTTCACAACATGCATGTTCTACACATATCGATGAAGCTGATATGTGGACAAACATATTGTTAAATACAATATATGTGATGTCCCTTTATATATATGACCATGCCGCATATGTCTCGTGTTCAGTGACATACAATGATCGAAACTATGATATCATGACTGTTTGAAAAGTCCTATGTTCTCCTTTTTAATGACATGATCATAATTCTTGTATCCGAGGGCGTCAACGATCAGGTTTGTATTCTTGCCTTTGATCTGCTCCAGTTCTTCAGACGTATAATCTGTTATCCCTTTGCCAAAGACCTCCCCTTCACATTCAAGTTTCACAATATCCCCCCGATCAAAATCCCCTACTACTTCGTTCACACCCTTAGGGAGCAAACTCATGCTGTTCATGAGTGCATCCCTTGCACCACTATCAACGACGATCGTACCAGATGACATGGCAAGGATGATCCAGCGGATCCTGTTGCGGTGTACGTACTGGTTGGCAAGGAACAATGTTCCGATCATGTTACCGTCAAGTATCCTGAGAACGACATCATCAACACTACTGTTGGCAATGACCATATAGCAGCCTGCCATATTGCAGATCTTCGCAGCTTCGATCTTTGTACGCATACCTCCAACCCCCTTCGTACTGGTGGGGCTGCCTCCATAGCTTTCGATCGTGGGTGTGACTTCCTCAACCGTGTTTAGAAGGATAGCATCAGAATGTCTCTTTGGGTTCCGGTCATACAACCCATTGATGTCGGATAGCATGATGAGAAGATCGGCTTCTGTTTTGCTGGCGACCATAGCGGATAGTTTATCATTATCACCCAGTGTAGCTTCGATCTCATGGACACATGTGGGATCATTTTCGTTGATAATGGGTATCACACCATAACTGAGCAGAGTGGAGATGCTGTTTCGCAGGTTCAGATAGGTCAGTCGATCGGTAAAGGATTCATAGCTAAGCAGTATCTGGGCAACATTGAGATCGTATCGTTTGAACGCTACCATCCAGTGTTGCATCAGTACGCTCTGACCAACCGCCGCCGCCGCCTGTCGCACCGGAATCTCGCGTGGTCTGCTATTTAGGTGTAGCAGTTCGACCCCCACTCCAATCGATCCGGAACTTACAATAATGACCTGTTTCCCCAGATTATGCAGATCTGCTACCTGAGATGCAATCCGATCCATGAATTCGAGATCAAGACAGCCATTGTTCCCACTGATCGAGGTGGTCCCTATCTTGATGACGATCTTCTCAACATCACTGAATAGCTCTTTCCTGCTGGTCAAGTCATCTGCTCCTGAATATTATTTTTCCTTGTTTGTTGATATTAGTATTTAGTTATTGAGTACGTCGGAAAGGTTGCTCTGCAGTTTCCTGTGGGTGAACGGCTTAGCATTTGATCCCGTATAATCGGCCACCTTTTCACCGTTGCCAAGCAGTACATATTTGTATATGACAAGCCCCTCCATTCCAACGGGTCCACGCGCATGGATCTTGTTTGTGCTGATGCCGACCTCTGCACCTTTACCATATCGGAAACCGTCGGCAAACCGGGTGGAGGCATTGACTATAACACTGGATGAGTCCACAAGGCTAATGAAGATGCGCCTGGCCTGTGGATCTTCAGTAACAATGGCATCGGTATGATGGGATCCATGTGTATTGATGTGTTCGATGGCATCATTCACGGAATCTACCACCTTTATAGAAACGATCAGATCGTTGTATTCACAGTCCCAGTCAGCATCGGATGCCCTGTCGATCTTCTTCAAACCAATATTCCGGGCAATATCATAGGTCAGTTCATCGGACCGAAGTTCGACTCCGGCTTCACTGAACCTTTTCATCATTGTAGCCGTGAAGTCATCAACGATATCGCGGTGTATGAGCAGTGTCTCCATAGCATTGCAGACAGCTGGATACTGTACCTTGGAATCGAATACGACCCGATAAGCTTTCTCGAGATCTGCCTCCCGATCCACATAAACGTGGCAGATACCATCGGAATGTCCGAGAACAGGGATCTTAGTGTTGTCCTGTATGAATTTCACAAATGCATTGGATCCACGTGGGATAAGCAGGTCGATGTATGCATCCAGTGATAGGATATCCATAACCTCTTCCCGGGTCTCCATTAACTGGAAAGCGTTCTTGGGCATTCCGTCTGTGTTCTCTATGGCTTTCACCAGGATATCGAAGATCGTACGGTTGGAATACAATGCTTCACTCCCGCCCTTGAAAGCAGTGGCATTGCCGCTTTTTAAACATAGTGACATAACCTGGGGAACGACATCCGGACGCGATTCGAAGATCACTCCTATAAGTCCAATGGGACAGCTGACCTGGTACAGGTCAAGACCTGTGTCAAGTTCCAGGCAGTCCATCGTCCTGCCGACAGGGTCGGCCAGTTCCATGACGTCCCGGATCCCAGCGATCATTCCATCGATCTTGCTATCGGTTACCTTCAGCCTGTCAAGGAGTGCCTGTGACAGTGTACCTTCTGAGTGGAGTGTCTCCGCATTCGTCAGATCCTGTGCGTTTGCCTTAAGGATACTGTTCCGGGCCGCATCCAGAGCACTGGCCATAGCTTCAAGGGCCAGATCCTTTGTCTTTGTGTCTACACTGGCAAGTGCTATGGATGCTTTTTTTGCATCAATTACTTTCTTTTCGATCTCTGTCACCATTATCAGATCACCTGTATGGAAGGATAATATTAACGATTGTTCTTTAGTATTAAGATTAACGATCGTATGTGGATGTTCTTATGCTGCTGGATGGATATTTTACAGGAATGAACAGCATTCCATGTCTCTGTTCACATGGATTTAAAAAAAATAACAAAAAGCAGGCATTAAATGCCTGCTTTTAACTTTTATATTTATTTTGCCGGAATGATGAGAGATCTCTCACCAGCAGGCTCGAACTCTTTGAGAGCTCCTCTGCCGAACTCCTTCCTTGGTGCGGTGAAGTCGAATGGGAGCAGGTCATCTGCGAAGCAGACCTTGATCAGAGGGTTCAATGCATATGCATCTCCGCGTCCTGCGTGTGCAGCGGAAGCGATAGCAGCATATCCACCCTGGTGACCGACGTTCATTGCGTAGTTTGGATAGTTTGGACCACGCAGCTCGTGGGGGAGACCCTCATCGGACTGGTAGGAGAATACGTTGGTTGCTCCACACTGATCCTGCAGATCGAAACCGAAGAATCCAAGACGGCCATGGGCTTCCTTGTGCAAGTACATGCACAGGTACCATGCAGACAGACCTGCATTTGCGTTACCGGTTGCCAATGCTCCAGCACTACCGGATGCTGCAGACAGGACTGTTGCCCTCTGGGAACCTCCGAAGTGGTCCTCAAGTGCAGTTGGATATTTCTCGTAGTTCTCCAATCCGTAGATGGTGGACTCGGTTGCGATATCCTTTACAACTTCCAGGGTTGCCTTGACCTTGTTGTCGGCACCCTTGTTGGCTGCACCATCGTACTTGTCGTTGATGTAGTCAACATTGTAGTAGACATTATCGTCCAGGATGTTGTTGGTATATGCAGCTGTTGCATATTGTGTGAAACCTACACCACCAGACATGTATGATCCAAGCCAGATCTGATCGTAGA
>JAIOTO010000065.1 GCA_021106765.1 Methanosarcinaceae archaeon | reverse complement strand
CAGATATATTAATATTCTCAAGTATTGCCTTAATACTCCTGTTTTTCGCTCTTTTCGTGCTTTCTGCTTGATTCTTCTTTTTGGTTCTCTTATGTAATATGAATGTCTCATTGATCTATTCAGAGAGACTCCGACATGATCAGCACTTTCACGAAAGGTGTGTTATTAGGTCCCTTCCTCGATCACTTTTGAGGAACAACTGCAGCAGTTCAGGGACTCTCCCTTAATTCCCAAACCCTATTTCAGCACCCCCACAGGAAAATATTACTATACCAGATAGAGTATTAAATTAGACTATAATTCACATTCCCATACCTACAAGAGAATTCAACATGATCGTATTGCAAAAAAAGTATGCTGTGGAAAGAAGACCACAAAATCTTTGCAGGTGGCCTTCATTCGTGCACCATTTGACATGAAGGTGTCCAATGTTAAAGAATACACGATGAAGAAAAGGATCTTGGAAGTATGGATCAGCTATAAGGAACAATGGTGAAAATAATGGATGATATCAAGGATTTTATCAAGAGAGATCGCTTTGCAGAGCATGTGGGTATAGAACTTCTGGAAGTATCGGAGGGCATCGCGACAGCCCGTATGGATATTGAGAAGTTTCATCTCAACGGGGCCAATATGGTACAGGGTGGTGCCATCTTTACCCTGGCAGACCTTGCCTTTGCCGCAGCCTCCAATTCACATGGTACCCTGGCAGTGGCAATCAATGTAAACATCTCCTTTGTTAAGGCCGCCACCTCCGGCACCCTGTACGCCGAGGCAAGGGAAACATCGATCAATCACAGGATCGGTACCTATACAGTTATCATCACCGATCCTGTTGGGGATACGGTGGCGATCTTTGAGGGAATGGCGTACAGGAAAAAACAGTCCATCCATGAGATCATTGATTGAAAGGGAACACAACATAGAAACAAAATAGAATGAGAATAAGGGAGATCATCGATCCGGAGTCCCTGAATGCTCAAGTTCCAGCAGGTATTTCGCCAGTTCCCTGTGATCCTCTATGATCAGATCTGCCCGTAGCAGCGTGTTTTTCTCCACATAGGTCGGCACCGCAACACAGAACATACCCGCACGTTTTGCGGATTTGACTCCCATGGGAGCGTTCTCCACCACAAGGCATTCCTCCCTGTCCACACCCAGCACTTCCGCAGCCCTGAGGAAAGGGTCGGGAGCAGGCTTCCCGTGTGTCAGGTCTTCGCCTGTGATGACAACATCAAAAGTGGAAGGGAACAGACGCCGGACAATATCATGCACGATCACCCTGTCCGCACCCGACACCAGTGCCAGAAGATAATGAGACTTCAGGGTGGGCAGGATCGAGGTCAACTCGCCGAACACCTTCATCTCAACGATACGGTCGAACTCTTCCTGATAGTTCTGTAAAAGTCCTTCAAGATCAATGGTCGCGGGATCCACACCATCCTTTTTTAGTAGCACACGAACGATATCGACCGTTTTTGAACCTTCCAGATCATAGATATCCTGTTTGTTCATCCGTATCCCCATCTGCGAGAACACATGTGCCATGGCCCTGGTGTGGTACGACATCGAATCCACAAGGACACCATCCATATCAAATATCAGAGCTCTGAACATGATATTTTCTCCATTGTATCCCCCTTGAGAATAGACATCATATAAAAGATCGTGTGTGTCCGGCATGCAACTACCGAACCCATAATTATATTATCACTTCAAACGTATTTCGTTCTCATGCCTGTGGAGAGCTATTTCGATATTTGCACGCAGGTCTTTTTCCTTGAAAGGTTTTGAAATATATCCATATGGCTGCGTGGCCTTGGCCCTCTCAAGCATATTCTCATCAGCATGTGCGGTCAGATAGATGAAAGGGATATCAAATTTTTCACGGATCGTACCGGCTGCATCGATACCATCCATTTCCCCTTTCAACATGATATCCATCAATATAAGATCCGGGTACAGCAGATCAGCTTTTGTAATAGCTTCCTCTCCGGATGTGGCTATGGAAGATATCGAATAACCATTCTTCTCAAGCATCTTCTTGATACCCATGGCTACGATGGTCTCGTCCTCAACAACCAGAATACTAATATCACTCATAGTTATACCTTCATGATGATCTTCATTTATCATGATAATTATCTTGCCATATTACACACATAATATAAATTAATTGTTGTTGTGCAGACATCCATCGTCCTTGATATAGCATAGGCTCATAGAATGCTTACAGGTGATACCATGTCTAATAGAGCAACGCCATCGAACATAACAGCGAATCCAATTACTTCATGGAACCGAACCCCGATCTATCCGATCATTGACAACACTGCATATATCCATCCATATGCAACCGTGATCGGCGAGGTGAAGATCGGCAGTGATGTGATGGTCTGTCCACATGCATCCATACGTGCAGATGAAGGTACACCAATACATATAGGAGAGCAGAGCAATGTCCAGGACGGAGTGGTACTCCATGGCCTGGAGACCCTGGATCCCGTCGGCAAGGAGATTGCCCCGAACAATGTGGAATTCGGGGAGGGGCATTACTCAATATATATCGGAGAACGTGTATCACTGGCCCACCAGTCCCAGATCCATGGTCCTGCCCTTATCGGGGATGATACATTCGTAGGCATGCAGGCATTCGTGTTCAAGGCCAGAGTAAGCGATCGATGCGTACTTGAACCGGGTTCAAGGATCATTGGAGTGGATATCCCCCCCGGACGGTATGTGTCGGCAGGTGCTGTTGTCACATCACAGGAAGAAGCGGACATGTTACCAGAGGTCCATCCGGAATATCCCTACAGAAACACGAACGAAGCAGTGGTGAAAGTGAACATCGAACTCGCTCGGGGATATATGAAAATGGGGAGTGAACAATAACTCGCATTCATTTATTGTGCATACGGGTAACCTTCGGATTTCCAGTCTTTGAAACCGCCCAGCATATTATACACATCTAAATAACCCTCTTCGATAAGAATATCTGCTGCAGTGGTACTCTGTTTCCCACTGTAGCAATAGACGAGGAGAGGTTCGTCCGTCGGGACCTCGTCTAGCCGGGACTCCAAATCCGAGTACGGGATCAATGTAGCACCCTCAATATGCCCTGCCCTATATTTACCAGCGTTTCGCAGATCCATGATGAACACACCACCATCATCGACCATAACCTTCGCCTGTCCCACAGAGACATCATGGACCTCTGGAACATACTGCGGCATGGTGGTGTCGTTCTCCGGCAGAACATCATCCACACATCCGGATAACCCTACCGACAGTAACAACAGCATGAGAAGAACTACACCTTGATAGAAATGGTTTTTCTGATTCATTGTATGATTCATTCCATATTTGTCCTGCAAAAACGTTCGCCTTGGAGGGCAAACTGAGAATACACATAACACGTACTGCACAGACAACCCTTATCTTCAACCAACAATGAACTGTTTCCTCTGGCACAGTACATCGTTCCTCCCTCATCGGGACGTGAATCACAGTATTGACATTTGCATCCCTTTGAATGATGATAGGAAGGACATATGCCAAAATATCGCCCAAATTCATCTTTCATATCACAAGATCGATCCATAAATTACCATATCTATATAATCACTTACTCTTTAACTATTTTGCGTTCTGCGACAACACCCATGTGATCCTCATGGAATGGACTGAGATCTTGCCTATTGGAAACATGGAATCCCACATCATCGGCCTCAAGCGTCCTGATCTCCTCCTTGAATATCTTATCAGGACTGGCAACCGTATCGACACTCCGGGCCTTGATGGAAAGCAGGAGATGACCACCATTTTTCAGGAATCTCCTGGCATTGATTATTGCGATCTTTGCCTGATTGGGTTGTGCGACATCCTGAAAAATGACATCCACAGGTCCCACAATATGTGCATAGGATGAAGGATGGGTCGCATCTGCAAGTATTGGAACAATGTTACTGCGTCGCTCACACATCTGCACAAGATCCCGTATGGTGCGGGCTGAGAACTCCACCGCATACACAACACCGTCGGGCACCATGTCCGACACATGGCTCACCGTGGTACCGGATGCAGCACCCAGATACAGGACCCGGGAATCATGTCTGATAGGGATACGCATTCGTTTGAGCGCCATTGCGGCCAGTTTACTCCTCTTTGGGTTCCACATGCGATATTCATTGCCCTCTATCGTTACGAGTTTCTCTCCATACACTCCCGCACCGGGATCAAGGTTCTTTGTAGCAAGACCCCTGCGACTACCTTTTGTGATATTAAAAATGCCATCCGACATCTCTTTTTGCACCATGTGACTATTTACCTCCTTACCTTTTGCACCATGTTATCGTCTGCCACCTTTACTTTTGCCCTTGCCACTTTTCACCGTACTTCTGGCAGGAGGATTTGGATGAGCTGCCTCGATGGTCGCGATCCTAACCATGAGGTCGTCCTTCAGGGACAGTTCCACCCTTCCGGAATATAGATCGATACGACTGGCCAGACTGATCTTGGCAGCAACCACACGTGCGATCTTGCCCCTCTGCCACCAAGGTGCATTCTTTATCAGAGGATGGTTGAAAATGATCCCATGTTTGGGAGAGGGAGCACGGGAACGAAGATGTTTGAACAATGCCCGATTGGCACCCATGACCTGCACCGTACTGGACGGCAGGCGGGCCAGCCGTGGGAGACCTCCGGTCATGCTGATCAGACGAGCCCCGATCAACGGACCCGCAATATCGCTCAGATTGGGAGCCAGTTGCCCCATGCTCCCTATTATATAATCCTCGATCCTACGTCGGTCCTCATACAGAGCGGATATGTTCTGTGCAAACCCTTTGAGCAAGGTCTCATCTGTATCAGACAGCTCCGCACCCATGGACGAACTGGCTTTCTCGAAAAGCGCATCCTCGGCAGAGAGGGTGGAACGGCTCCCGTGGGTCGCAACAAAGTTCGCAAGCTGTTCGGTATTCTTGTCCAATTCCGGGAAATGCAGGCCATACCATTCGGACAGCCGTTCAGACAACAGGTTCGCTGCCTCATCGAGATCATCAAGTGTACCGATGGCCTGTATGATACGCATGTCCGGCGTGTAACTCTCAGCAACTCCGTATTTTGTCGCCTGGATGCTCACCTGATGAAGAAGAGATACGTATTCCTCGCCATTGCTGACAAAACCACATTCCTGTGCAGCATCACATAGATCATATCCAGCTGGCGGAATATCGTTCGTTTCCTGCTGGATCTCACGCATACGCCGGGCAAGATGGTCAATATCCATTCTATCCAGAATATCACAGTCGACCAAATGTTCACTATCGTCCAGCTCAAGTGTTCCAAACCATGTAATTATTTTCACATTAATCATTCCAGATCCTTGCACCGTTATTATTGGCATGTGTCAGGATAACACTACCGCCTGTCGTATCATCCAGCAACCCCTGTACGTCCCTTTGTATACGTTTGCCCTGAGCCTCTCCATCCACAAGACCATAGACCGCAGGTCCGAACGAACTCATCCCCGCACCAGCACAACCCGCATCACGCATAGAATCGATCACATTACGTACTCCTTCTAACTGGAGCGAAACCTCGCGCTGCTTGAAACCAACCTCTTGCAGATGGTCAACCGCACGCCCGAACTCATCGATGTCGTTTTCCATGATCGCCGGTATCATCTGCATCAGTATAACATGGGACACTTCCTGCACCTCGCGTAGGGGAATCGGGCATTCCTGTTTGAACACGTCCACTTCCTTGGCATCATGAGCACCCTCCCCATCTGGCAGAGCCAGCACAATACACCAGTCAGGAAGATCGTGTCTGAAGATTATAGGGGCGGGATCGGCCCTGCTGGCTGATGAGGGAGAGAACGAACCCTTGTCAGCAAATTTGTGCCCGCAGTCTACCAAAAAACCTCCACTTTCGAATGCGGCAACCCCAATACCGGACGTGCCGCCCCGTCCGACCGCAATCCCCATCTGTCTGGCATTCAGGCCAAGATCATACAACTCGTTCGCACATGCCGCCATACACAGGGCCGCCTGAGTTCCCGAACCCAGACCCACATGAGAAGGCATATCTTCCTCCACAGTGATCCTTATACCCGTTCCGGGGGGCAGAATTGCCTTTGCAGCCAACCTGATCCGGTCAGCAAGGTGGGAATGACCGATCACTTCGACCACTTCCGCCTCTTCAGCAGACATCCTGATATGCGGCCTGTCAAGAGTGATCCCCACGCCACCATCGACCCGACCTAGCTCGGCATTGAGGTCGATCAATGACAGATGGAGTCGGGATGGAGAGATTATATTGATCATACTGTGTAATCAGTGCTACCCGGTATTAAATATTAGTGCCCCTTTTACGTAACCTGGCTTTTAGATGGGTGTATGCTATTGTCCTAACGTTTCTTTCAAGAATGAAATGCAATACTGCTGGCACGAAATAACATAACCTGAAACGCAGTGTACCTGATGCATGAATGTCACATGCCCTGTCATAGAATATGGGTGTGAACGAGTACTTCAGCTGATGCAAATTTCTGCTCATGATGCCGACGATCGCATAGAACAGACCACATGCAATGCCAGTATCCGCCGGATCAGACAGGCCCAGCGTCATCTCGAACTCGAT
>JAIOTO010000003.1 GCA_021106765.1 Methanosarcinaceae archaeon | reverse complement strand
TCTTTGCGTGCATTGAGTATCGCGCGTTTCACTTCAAGCTTTGCACTGGATATCTCCTGTCTACGCATTCGTTCAATATCTAGATTAGCTTCTACAAGACGATTTCCTCGGATCTGTTTTGCATTTTCCTTTGCCTCATCCAATATTTGGGATTCTTCGACATCGGCTTCTGTATTTATCCGGGATATCTCCGTATGTGCTGTATCCATGATATCATTGATTACTTTTTCGAGCCCCATGCTCTCTCACCTTAAATAATTTAAGAGCAAAAATATGCTCTTAAATCAGTTTAGCTTATAAGCAGTGCAACAACCAGTCCGAAGATGACGATACTTTCTGGAATAACGGTCATGATCAGACCTTTTCCAAACATCTCTTCTTTCTCGGTCATCGCTCCGACCGCTGCAGCACCAATATCCTTTTCACCAAGACCTGATCCGATCCCAGCTAGTCCTACTGCAAGTCCTGCACCTATTGCTTTCAACCCGGATGGGTCCATCATCATCATTTCTTCTCCGACCATATATTTATTCCTCCGTATATTTTCTAATATATCCAAATGGATTGTACTTTCTGCCCCCACCTTCATAGAATTTTGTAAAGAATTCGACATACTGCAACCTGAGTGAATGCAATCCGGGGGCAACGATACTCAGTATGGTATTAATCAGATGTCCAATAAAGAAGACAATTAATGCAAAGATCGTCATTATGCCAAACTCATCTGGCATGATCCTCTCAAATGCGAGTAGGTTGACAGTTGATGCAATATAGACCGAGGATAACCCCACAGCTGCCAAACGGGTGTATGACAGTGTGTTACTCAGAAGTGTGGGTAATTCCAACGGACCAGCAATGCCTTCTCCCTTCACAAGCATAATAAAACCTATTAAGAACACAACTATTCCTGCCGCCATTGGAATATATTCCAAATAGCCAAGAACAAGCAGTCCTATTGCAATCTCTATTATTACCCAGCTACCTTTCTCGAACATGGCTGATACAATACCATGATTTCGATTCTCATTAATGAATCCGAGCAGGTATCCAATATTAATATGGATCACTCCAATGACTACACTCAATGCAAGCATTGTCATTGCCAGATGGGTCCTATGGACCGGAAATGTAATAACTTCATTTCCGATTGGTGAATGGAATAGTTCGATGGTCTCAAACCCAGGTATCAACCCGGCAGTGATCCCATGTGCAGTGTGCATACTTGCAAGTGAGAATCCAAATATTTCACCGTACAACACTCCAAACACCAGTGAGACGATCTGACAGTAGATCATGACATTGAAAAAAGGCTTCAATGCCTCGATCTTCACATATTTCTTGAGACCCAATGCTATCAGCAACAATGTGGATGCATATCCAAGGTCGCCGAGCATCAGTCCATAGAATAAGGGGAATGTGATAAATATAAGAAAGGTAGGGTCGATCTCTGTATATCGTGGACGTGCATACAGATCCATTATCGCTTCCAATGGTTTCGATACCTTTGGATTATCATACTCGATCGGAATGATATTTGTCTCTTCTTTGGTTACTTCCTGTTTTGAAACAAACCCTCTTCCATTGGTAGCATTATCTACGGTGTTTGCCAATAGTTCATAATGGTCATCCGGTATCCATCCATCGATTACGAATGTTTGTTCTGATGTAGCGATCCTCAAAGGTGCTTCGGATTTTTCAGATTCGATCGAAAGGATCTCCTCACTCGCCAGTATAAACTCAGAGTATTTCTCTTTCAGCTTTGTAATCTCTGCTTCGAGGGATACTATCTCTGTATTTATCTCAGATTCTTCCATCTCGATGTTAGCTAGCAATGAATTTGGGATCCCGTCCACATCCGGTACTCTCAATTCCTGGAATTTGAAATTGGATAAGACCTTCAATACTTTATCTCTATCCTCATTTCTGATGAACAACACAACAGTTCCAATTTCAAGATCCTGCTCAATTTCATATGATTGAGTTACTTCCGCGACAGCAACTGTGACATCTTCCTTCACAGATCCCGTGATGACCGTAATATTCTTGTAACCTCTATACAGGCCAAGATCAAGAGAAAATCCAGAGAATGGAATAATATCTTTCTTGAGAGTTTCAAGTTCTTTTGACTGGTTCTCCAGTCTGTTTTTGTGGCTATTTTTTTCTGCGACCACGTTCTCAAGTTCGAGTAGTTTGGAATCAAGGTCCTTCAACAGATCTTCCACATTCTGTTTGTTCTGTTCCTGTGGTTTAAGACCTAAAAAACTTGATATCGACCTAAGCTTGACCAATTTATGTGAGAGATCCCCTGCATTTTGAAACGACCTTCCAATCTTGAAACCGGAATCGTCTTCTTCAAAATTCTCTATGTGGAATGTGTTGATGTCATGCAGGGCATTAACAGTATCTTCCATAACGTCCTTGTGACCAACAATGATGGCCCGGCTCATCTCTTTTGGCTTAAACATGCACTGCCCTCTCAAACTCATTGATCAAGCTATTTGCGGCTTTGTCAACATTGGACTCCGCATTAGAGATGGTTTCCTCTGCGTTTTGTTTACCACCTTCGATGATGACCTCACATTCCTTCTTAATATTCTCTTCAGCCGATCTCACCGAATCAAATGCAGACTTTTCTGCATCCTCAGCTGCATCTTTTAGGATATCCCTTGCTTTTACACGTGCAGATACAATTCTCCCGTCCTTCGTTTTATAGCCATCTTCTACCATTTTCGTGGCGATTTGTTCTGCATCTTTAATTTCTGATAGTATCTTATCTTTGACCATTTGAAACCTCACTATCACAATGATTTTTTTAGTTCGTATTATTTAGCATCTCTAATACCAAACATACATATAAGCTATTCGGTATTTGTCTAAATTATAGGGTTTCATAGAGTGGTTATGCAAAATCTCAAATCCGTATCAGATGCTAAAAACCAATCACTTAGATACCAAATACGATTGCCCTTTATTCTTATTTCACATCGATAAGGTCGATCCTGTATGGAAGTGCCTCACCTTCTGGTATCTCGTGAATGTATTTTCGTCTGAACTCCGGATCGCGCATCATACAATACTCTGCCGTATCCTTATATGCGCGGTGTTTTCCCATATGTTTCCATATATCAGCAAGAGGCTCATTTTTTACGTTTCCAAATGAAAGGGGAGTGTAAGCACAGGGAATAACCTCGCTACTGGGTGTCACGTGCATCCAGCGCCGCCCGGCAAAACACCCAAACATATCAGGTCCCATGAAATACGGAAATGCTGTGACCCGTGGTCCTTCAGGATTGCTATTTATTTCCTTCTGGAAACGTTCCAGGTGTTTAACGTCCTTTTTAGAAATGACCTCATCTTCATGATCCAGCCAGCGACCCACAGCGATGATCTCATAAAAGGACATCTCATGCATGCCCAGGTCTGTCGCAAGGTTGTAGAAATCGTCAAGATCATCGATATTGTTGGGCGAAAGTACCACGAACATATCGGTAAGGATCCCTGCAGATAATGCATTGTTGATCCCATTTATGGCATCCCTGTACGCACCGTCCCTGCCGCGTATACGATCATGTTCCTTTTCCTCCGGACTATCAATGCTTACCCTCACTGCATACATACCAGCATCCTTTAGATCCTGCGCTCTTTTTTCGTCCAACCCGAAACCTGAGGTAAAGCATGTGGCAATAGCCCTGTCTTTGTCTACTTTCCTCACCATGTCGGGAAGATCATTTCGTAGCATCGTCTCGCCGCCGTCGAACGAGATCAGGTATGCTCCAAGATCGATGGCCTGATCGATCGTATTATTGATCTCATCGGCCGTTGGTTCCTGGCCTGAAACAAACCCTGCAGCACCACAGTGTATACATCGATTGGGACATCGATCCGTTATACCTATCGAGAACTGGTCAGGAATTCGTTTTTTCATGATAGCCCCGATCTGGGCACTGATCATTCTATCAAAGACCTTTCCGGGAATAGGCGGTACCCATGTGGAGAATATCAGTTCATCCTCATCAATGGATATCGGTTTTTCCTCCTGGAACACACGATTGATCCGTTTTAAAATAGGTTTTGCGACTGTTGAAAGGGGTCCCTCTGCATTAAGCACTACCTTCCCATTCTCAGTGTTGGCATTTACTTTGATTATTGACTTATCATATACTCGCATAAGTTCACCTGACGTCTATGATTTGGATTATTTTGTAAAAGTCACTCTCAGGAAAGCATCTCAAGAGTCGTATATTCTGTAAGTTGGGCAAGCCGGTCCCTGGCATCGGAAGGCTCAAAGGAGTTGATGATCATTCTGGCATTGTGTACATGTTCCATGATAGCACCTTCTATTTCATGCAATGCTTCGCCATAGTTCATATTTCTCATATATATGTGCATGAGGGTGATGGAACTGTGTATAGACCGTTTATCATCAAGCATTTTCTTGTATTCTAAAAGGTCATCAACGATCTGATAGGCACTTCCCACACTTTCCCCGTAGGATCTGAACTGTCCGGCAACTACCTCGTTGGCTCCTGCAATGTATGCACCCATGGCGGCACTTGCAGCAAAAAGGGAGGCTGTTTTCTTACGGATACATTCAAAATAGTCCTGGTACGTGAATGCATCTTCGTCATCACTTCGTATATCAATGGTCTCTCCTTCGGCCATCTTCATCCCTGCCTGACCAAACTCACGGACAATGTTCCGGTCATATGGTGCAAGAAGTTCGATAGATTTGGAGATCAGGTAATCACCAGCGAGCATTGCTGCACCATTACCATATTTTTCGTGTGCGGATTCCACTCCACGTCGAATGATGCCTTGATCCAGGATATCATCATGGATCAACGAGGCAGAGTGAATCAGCTCGATAGCAAGTGCTGCGTCAACACTTGTTTTAATATCTCCTCCACATGCCTGCGTGGAAAGCATCAGCATGATAGGCCTGATCTTTTTACCACCAGATCGACATTCGTGACCGACCACCCTTTTCATATGTGATGAACCGTCAATATTATTGACAAAATCTTCAATGGCATTATTGATAAGTCGATATTCCTGCCATGCTTCAATATTCATTAGCATCCTCGTTGTTTCGAATCAATACTTATTGATAGCCCTTCATTATATGCTCATTCCTTATACTTGGATGGACACCCCATCACGATCTGGTCAGCCATGACCTGATCTTCAGATACCATTCTTCCACTTAAACTGATGCTTTTGCCTTCCATGAGATTTGCAGGCAGATCTCCTGTATATTCTACATATATATCATGGTTCGCATCGTCTGCATCCACCAGTACGAATGATATCTTATCCAGGGACATGTTCAATGTATCGTTTTTTATCGTCCCCATGGTATTTACATTCTGTCCGATATATTCTTGTGGATTCTCCGTAAGGTCAGATACCATCAGATACCCCTGATCAAGGTCAATTCCCCATAGTCCAAGAACGGACACAATGACAATAGCCACAACAGCTAGTAGTGTTCTTTCCTTTTTTTTCATATAACACCTCACTTTGAACGATCCAATCGTTTAAGCTCAGCATTAAGCTTTGATCGAGATATTACCAGATTGAATATGTAACCTGATATTACTATCCAGACTATGATAAGTGCTATTTCGAATGCTTCCATATTATTAACTCTTTTACTAATATTTTATACCGTGTTCAATATACTTCTATTGATTGTCAGGCCATTATTTGTTTGGAGTATTGATATCCATAACGTTAGTTTAATATGGGTCTTCCAGTATTTATGACATATTATTTAAGGCAATTGAGTGAGTTTATATTATAAAACAACCGAACGATCAACTATGGTAAGACCACCACGACTGATAGCATGGGAACTGACAGCGGGGTGTAATCTCTCATGTGTACATTGCAGGGGTTCATCAACATCACGCGTACCTGATAACGAACTGACCACCGATGAGGCAAAACATTTCATCGACGAGCTTGCAGAAATGGGGTCTCCCATCTTAATATTAAGTGGCGGGGAACCTCTTGTTCGCAAGGATGTCTATGAGATCGCACAATATGGTACTGACAAAGGTCTTCGTGTCGTACTGGCCACAAACGGAACCCTGTTGACCCCCGAGGTTGCCAGGAAATTGAAAGATTCCGGAATACGTAGGGTCAGCATTAGTCTCGATGGGGCAACACCACGTATGCATGATGATTTCCGTGGAGTGCCCGGTGCCTTCGAAGGAGCAATGAAGGGAATTGATTCACTGAAACAGGTGGGCCTGGAATTTCAGGTCAACACGACCATCACAAAAAGAAACCTTGATGATGTCCCACAGATCCTTGAAATGGCGACCTCTATCGGAGCCGCTGCTTTGCATATTTTCCTGCTGGTGCCAACTGGTCGCGGCAAGGACCTTGCAAATGAAGAGATACCGCCGGCGGAGTACGAGAGGGTCCTTAACTGGTTCTATGATCAACAAAAGACCTCCACGATACAGTTGAAGGCAACCTGTGCGCCACACTATTTCAGGATTATGCGCCAGCGTGCCAGAAGAGAGGGTATAGAGGTTACTGCAAAGACCCATGGCTATGAGGCCATGACACGCGGCTGTCTTGGAGGGACTGCCTTCTGTTTCGTATCCAGCATCGGCGATGTGCAGGCATGTGGTTACCTGCCGGTTGTGGCTGGTAACATAAAAGAAGAGCCGTTTGCGAATATATGGGATGATTCAACATTGTTCAATGATCTTCGCAATGTGGATGAGTTCAGGGGCAAATGTGGCCGATGTGATTACCGCAAGGTCTGTGGCGGCTGCCGGGCACGTGCCTATGCTGCAACAGGGGATTATCTGGCTGAAGAGCCATACTGTGTATATGTACCCGGGAAATGACGGAACCATCATTTCCCTTTTTATAACTCATTTTGACCATTTACTCATAAAGCGGTTTCGTCCAATATCCTCTACGGATCCAATGATCTCTTTTATTGGTACCTGTGTGATATCCGACACTGTCTTGCAATCCTCATATTCCGCCGAGACATTAAGGATATCTCCTCGTTGATCACATGCGACCTTCACACCCACATCAAACTCCTGTCCGTTCAGTTCTATCGTAACGTTCTCAATACGCCTATCAGCTATGAATCGATGTTTTGTGGGGATCACACGGACGCCCAGCGACCCTGTTTCCCTGATGATCAGTCTGGCGATCGTCTCACTATGCTCGGGTTTTGTGATCACTGTTATTATATGGCCTGTGCGACCCTTTTTCATTGTAGCGGGAATGATCGCCACGTCCAGTGCACCCATTGATAGGAGTTTATCAAAAAGGTTCCCTAAAACCTCCCCGGTCACATCGTCCACGTTTGTCTCCAGCACCTCGATCCGGTCCCTGAATAAGCTTCCTTCCATCTGCATTATCATGGTCCGTAGCACATTTGGACCATCGGTATCTGCATCTCCCGCACCGTAGCCGACGGAGAGTACATTTCCCACTGGAATATTCGCAATAGGTCTTGCAAAATGAACAAGCAGTGCAGCACCTGTGGGGGTAAGAAGTTCCCTGTCCCCTGACCCATAGAATGACAGGTTCCCTTCTTGGAGGATCGCAAGGGTCGCAGGTGCCGGCACAGGCATCCTTCCATGGGCAACCCTCACGCTACCTCCCCCTACATTGATGGGAGTGCAGAGGATGGAGTTCACATCTGTTTCGTGGATGGCATAACATGCTCCTAACACATCTGCGATCGCGTCGTTCTGTCCAACTTCATGAAAATGTAATTCCTCAAGGGATTGGCCATGTATCCTTGATTCAGCTTCACCCATTATTCCAAAAACAGCCAGTGCACTTTTTTCAACCCTGGACGGCAGACATGCATGTTTGATGATATCTACAAGTTCATAATATGATCTGGATCGTTCCTTTCCATGTGTTTCAATGTGAACGTTCACGGCATCGATTCCCTTTTTATTTATAAGGTCTACGGATACAGAAACATCTACTGTAGACTCGATCATCTCGCACATACCTGTCCGGTCTGCACCGAGTCCGATGAGACTGGCCAAGATCATGTCTCCGGATGCACCTGAAAAGGGGTCGAATATCAAGTTTCTCATTGTATTCATAGCTCCAGTACCTACAGTTAGTTAAAAACATTATTCACATACTATCAGTTTAAACAAGTTCTGAACTGGTCCCAATCTCGCCCTGAAATGCTAACATATAAATCCATGTAAATATAATGTATATAATGATAGTATAGGTAATAAGTATGTGGAGGTACCCATAATGATGAAGGCAATCATAACACTGATGGTAATTTCTCTTCTTTTCATATCGCCCGCCAGTGCGGATCTGGTCGATGAACTGGACACTGCGGTGGATGTTTATAATCATAATGTCGATAAGGTCCCCAGTGTCCTGAAATCACTATTTGGGAGCCAGGGCATCATTCTGAATATTGAGATGGATCAGAATATCACGGTTGAACAACCTGCATTTGTTGGTGATGAGATCGTACTTGGATCAGCATCTACTCTCACTCTTGTAGAGGAGAAAGGTCCTATGCTTTCCCTGGTGGCAAGAACGGACGGCAATGCTGGTATCGAGTATTTTGGGAACTGGACCTTACTGGATGAGACTGACAGCTGGCCCGATGGAACATCATTTACTGCGTGTGCAGCTATGATCGTAACCACCGACGAGAATACTGTACGCTCGGTCTTGGGATCACAAACCCCGTCAACTACCTTCCTGAAGGCGTTTAACAATGGGGACATCACGGTCGAGTCGGGCAGTTGCTCAGGGTTTTCAGCATCCATAAAGATGAAAGTGGTGAATTTGATGGTGAAGGTGGCCAGTTTCTTCGCCTGACCCTCTTTTTATTCTTAGCATGGTAACCTGTGAGACGTATCATTTCGTGGAAGATAGGTCCAATATTCCAGGTTGCCTTTTGTTTTGTCAATGGAGAATGTCGATTATTTATAAGTCATTGAATGGTAGTCAACGAAGGATTAAAAACATCTGTTAATACATGAGGAACATTGATGGTGCGGAGCATAAATTCGTTTGAATCGATCACAGCGGATTTTATAATAGTA
>JAIOTO010000076.1 GCA_021106765.1 Methanosarcinaceae archaeon | reverse complement strand
TTGCGTTCAGATCATAGATTATATTCTCGATCCTGTTTCGGTCAGAAATATCATAGAATACGATCAGTACTCCAATCAGAGCACCAGATTCATTCTTAATAGAGGAACCAATTATATCCACGGGTATCTTGGCATTGTTCTTGGTGACCAGAAAAGTTCCACTTTCCAGGCCGAAGAACATACCTTCCCGTATCACTTTTTCTACGGGATTTTCTACCTTAACACCACTTTCTTCACTTTCTATCTTAAATATATTCTGAAGAGGTTGGCCCAGTACTTCGTCTTCACTCCACCCCATCAGTGCCGTTGCGAATGGGTTGATGAGCTTGATATTACCGGATTCATCGGTAGCGATCACCGCATCTGCTATACTGTTGAGTACTGCTTCAAGCCACTGTTTGCTCTCCTTTACCTGCTTGTCCATTTTGTACTTATAGAGGGCTATCTCAATATTGGTCCGCAGTTCCGTTTCTTCGAAAGGCTTTAGGATATAACCGAACGGCTCGGTCAACTTTGCTCTTTGCATAATGCTGTCATCAGCATAGGCAGTAATATACACGACTGGAATATCATAGTTATGATGTATCTCTTGAGCAGCTTCCACACCATCCATTCCCTCTCTTAACATAATATCCATTAATACAAGGTCCGGCAAGTTCTTTTCATCAGCTTTTAATTTATCAAGTGCTTCCTTGCCACTGTAAGCGGGAATGATTTCATAATCTAGCGATAAATAGGCACCTAACAATTCCACATTATCTGGCTCGTCATCAACAACAAGTATCTTGATCTTATCACTTTCAGCCATATTAGCACCTAACTCAATAATAATTATTAAAACCTGTAATAAATATAATGCTATATTGTCCTTTATAATTAAATAGATTTGTCGTCTATATACTTATTTTTATCGATTCTCACATTTCCCCATCTATGTTTTTACCATACAGTTATTTCCCTAGCATAGTAATCATCATAAATTATATAAAGTTGTTTGTGCCACGATCCGGCACATGGATTAGAAGTTTTCGATATGGGATCGATCATCAACCCACAACATTAACATTCTTGATCCGGATGGATGGTGTCACCATACCTCCAGCTTTCTTAACATCATATCCTGCACCTGTGACATTCTTGAGCATCTCAAATATATTTCCTGAGATCATTAGAGACTTTATCGGTTTATCGATCTGACCATTTTTTATAGTAAATGCATTTCTTGCCTCAACCGAAAAATCTCCTGAGATAGAGTTTGCTGTATGGGCACCGATCACCGTATTAACGAACACTCCTCCATCGGTATCAGAGATAATATCACTTGGTGGATACTCTATAATGAAGTTCCTGGTTCCTACCGATGGATTGGACACATATGAATTACGTACGGCATTCCCCGTGCTGTTGACGTTGTCCTTCCCGGCTGTATAACTATCATACAGGTACGAATCAAGTACTCCATTCCCAACTACTGTTGTACGTTGAGAAGGTGTACCCTCCTCATCGGATACTGATGTTTCGATACCACCTGATAAGGTCCCATCATCCACTAATGTCAGTTCGGGCACAGTGAGTTCTTCACCCAATTTTCCAATCAGACTGGAACGTCCTTTCTGAACATTATCAGCATCAATGGAAGGCAGAAACGTGCTTTCCAGAATATCCGAAAATGCAAATGGATGGAATATCACATTCGTCCGATGTGTTTCTATGGGGATACCATTTATCGATGCTAATGCCAGATCTGCAGCATTTCTTCCGATTGCGGAGAAATCAATATCAAGATTACGGGAAATACTATAATCGTAGGCTGTAGATATGTTATCTCCGGTAGTGATCACATCCACAAAACCGGATACTGCTGTACCATGATCTTCGATCTCCACACCATTGGTATTAAGTATCAATTGATTTCCAACAGAGCGTGAGAATGATCCGGATGTCACAATGATATCAGGGATCGATGTCGCACCCTCGATCATTTGCTGTGTTAGATCTATACATTCGCCAAGTCCAATATTGTTGATCTGATCACTGAATACATTGGACACATCTGGATAATCCGAGTTCGATGGTAATGATGACCAATCAGGATCACTTTCCCTTACCCTGGCAGATTTCACTGCTGTCCTTACAACATCATCAATACGACTGATAATGTTTGTACTGGCATAACCTAAGGCTCCGTTGATCGCAATACGTATTCCTATGCCTTCTGATACAAGTTCCTTTGCGCCCTCGATCGTATTTTTCCGGACGTTTGCACTTGTCAACTTGCTGCTTGAGAAATAGAACTCTGCTTCATCAGCACCACATTTTTCGGCAAGTTTCAGTGATCTTGTGGCTACATCATATATGTCTGACATATCATGAACCTCCCACAAGTGCTTTTGAGATCGATATATGTGGTGAACCATCCGACACAGGAACAAGTTGTCCACTCTTACCACATCGGCCAGAGTTCATCTTGAGATCGTTACCTACCATTGTTACATTATTCAGTATTTCGAGGGTCTGGCCTGACAGGGATACATCCCGTAGCAATGCACCAATCTCACCATTTTCGATCATGTAGCCCTTTTCCGCATTGAACTGAAAGACTCCTTCTCCGGTATTGACCTGTCCCCCACGAGAGCCGATAAGGTACATCCCATTACCGATCACTTCTAACATCTCTTCAAATTCCGCATCGCCATTATCGATATAGGTGTTACTCATCCTTACCACCGGCATCGAATATCCCTGTGCTCGGCTGTGCCCGGCAATTCCTCCAAGATGTGCTGCTGTCTCCCTTGAATGCAAATATGAATTGAGAACACCATCTTCTATGATCGTAGTCTTTCTAGCTTCCATTCCTTCACTATCAAATGGGAAATAACCATACTCATGTAGTGTCGGATCATCGATAATGTTGATCATTGGAGATGCTATCTGCTCTCCAATTTTATTTTCCAGAATAGAACTACCCTCAAGTACAAGATCAGCTTCAGAAGCATGTCCCACAGCTTCATGTGCAAATACTCCGGCTAGTTCGGGATCCAATATCACTGGCAGGCTTCCTCCTTTTGGAGCACTCGCATTGAGAAGTTCTACAGCTGTGTTTCCTGCAGATCTCGCAAGTTCGAAAACATCATGTTTGTCAAATAGCTCATACCCACAGACTCCAAACCGACTTTCTCTTCCGGCCTGATATACGCCATTCTCTGTAGCAATGGATGTTACTGCAAATCCAATTCGTGTTAGTTCATATTCACATTCGATACCTTCAGAACTCATATATTGCAACTTCACCGAGGATTCTGAATAGACCGCTGAAGTACTGTTAACTCCCTCCACTCTTGCATGCTGATCGAGATCCTTCAGTAGTTGTACTTTTTCTTCAATGGATATATCTGCCGGATCGATCGCAACTACTGGTAGATCAGTTATTGCAGGAGGAGGCGCAGGTATCAGAGAAATCTTTTCCTGTGATGCTTTTGTATCCATTCCTTTTGCCAGCTCGGATGCTGAAGCGATGGTACTCTGAAGGTCAAAGTCCCCCTCTGCTGATGTGAACCCCCATGAACCCCCACAGAGTGCACGGACACCACAACCCCGGGTATAGTTCGTGGAAATCTCTTCGATCTTACCATTATCAAGGACGATCGATGTGATCGTGCCATCAATGATCCTTGCATCATAAAAATCCACTTCTGACATTATTGAGTTCCTGTGATAGGTTGTTTTATATTCGGTACCGTATTGACGGGATCGGACAGTTCCACATCTAGTTTCTCAGTAATATGTTCAAATTTTTTAATTATAGCTCTTTTACCACTGCCTATCAGACTGTGTTCTATCACTTCAGTGATCGTGGAAACCGGAATGATCTCCACTTTGTCCTTATACATTTCCTCGATCAGCACATCAGCCTCATTTGCTTTCGGAATGATGATCCTTTCTATTCCTGCCTGAGCTGCAGCCTCTATCTTATATGTAACACCACCTACCGGCAGTACATCGCCTCTCACCGAAAGAGATCCCGTCATGGCCACCTTTTGGTCGATCGGTATATTCTCCAGTGCAGATATTATGGCGGTAGCTATCGATATAGATGCGCTGTCTCCTTCTACTCCTTCATAGGTTCCGATGAATTGGATATGTATGTCCTGATTAATAATATCCTCTCCAGTGAGCTTCTTGATCACAGCAGATACATTCTGTACAGCCTCTTTCGCTATATCCTTGAGCATACCTGTTGCTATTACACGTCCTTCAGCATGTGACTGTGAAGGTGTTACTTCTGCCATGATAGGAAGCATGATCCCTGAATCTCCGCCCATAACAGCAAGACCATTCACCTTTCCGACAGCAGCTCCTGCTTTGGCAAATAACTGATAATCTTTACGCCTTTCCAGATAACTATCTGCAAGCTGCTGTTCGATCGATCGTGCCATCCTTTTTGACTTCAGAACATGCTCTGATGTTACAATAGATGCATTTTCTGCATGGGCAATGTCACCTGCTGCCCTGACCAATCCACCGAGATCACGAAGTTTTAAGGTCAGATGGCCTTTTCTTCCAGCTCGTCTTCTTGCTTCTCGTATGATCTCATCTACAGCGGATTTGTCAAATTGTGGTATGCGGCCGTCCCGCATGACCTCCTGTGCAATGAAACGTAACAGATATTCACGATTCTCGTGAGTATCTTTCATAGAATCCCGCATGTATACTTCATACCCATAACCTTTGATACGTGATCGGAGTGCAGGATGCATTTTTTCCAAAGCATCCAGATTACCGGCAGCCACCATGATAAAATCACATGGGACCGGTTCCGTCTTGACAAGTGCACCTGAGCTTCGTTCTGACTGGCCGGTTATCGCATATTCCTTTTCCTGAAGGGCGGTTAGGAGACTCTGCTGCGATTCGATCCGCAGGGTATTAATCTCATCAATGAACAGTACACCCCTGTGTGATTTATGGATGTCTCCACTCTCCACCCTGTCGTGTGCTGGCGTTTCAAGTCCTCCTGACTGGAACGGATCATGTCTTACATCTCCTAAAAGCGCACCTGCATGAGTACCTGTTGCATCGATATAAGGGGCATTTTCTTTTTGATAATTGGAAACGGCTAATTTTGGAATCATTAATTCTTCTTTTGGCATGAACTGTCTTGTCAGCATGAGGATCATGATCACTGCAATGATACCCCACAGAAGTTGTCCCACATAGAAGGAATACATAACGATCCCCATCACAAGTAACATCATCAACATGTTACGTGACTGGGATTTCTTCTGGGCCTCCATCTTATGGGCCATCACGATCTCCCTGCCCTTTCCTGCAGGAACCGTCCTGATCTTTGGATTATTATTATCCTCTGGATTAGGATACACAAGTATGTCCTGAAGTTCTTCTTTAGGAAGAAGTTCCGCCATTGCTTTTGCAAGCATGGATTTTCCTGTTCCGGGAGTACCTATCATCATCACATGCCGTCGTTGACCGGCAGCTTTTTTCACCACCTCTACAGCATGTTCTTGTCCGATGATCTGATCGATCAGTTTTTCTGGTACAACAATTGATTTTGTCGTCTCAAAATTCTCATCGTACAGCTCCTTCTCGTCATTAGAAGTTATTTCCTCTTCCATGGTTAGCTCACATTTTAGTTATAATAATATGTAAATTCATCATCAACACGGGCAAATAATATCTAAAACATTTTTTGTATGACTGATGAACAGGTAGTATAAAGGCATCGTTATAGATATACTTAACCACACAGTAGTCTTATTTCACCTTCGGATTAATGCTTTCAACATATTCACAAATATATCAATTTATCCCCGGATGACTACATCATTCAACTATGTTATCGTCATGTTTATTAGTGGTCTGAATATATTGTATATGGGAGTTATCAATGAAATTCAAAAATTATTTGATAATAGGGATTCTGATCATTACTTTGTCCACTACGATACTGTTCAGTGGATATACATCTACTATTAACAAGGATGCCGTTTCACCTTTTATTGGGTTCGATGATGCTACTATAATGTCAGTGATACTACCAATTGTTCTAATTACCCTGATCACAATCTCTATTATTTATGTCAGAAATCGAACTCGATCGAATGATGAATAATGAATGATGGTGTCATTTCTAACCAATATATTTATAGCATAAGTGTAGATATTCCATATAAGTGATATATATGGAACGAGTATCCACAGGCATAGATAAACTGGATGGTCATATAGGTGGGGGATATCCAAAAAACAGAGGGATCCTGATCACAGGGACTCCTGGTTCTGGAAAGACGATCTTAGTACTGCATGCTATCAATCAGGCATGTATCGATAAGAAAAAATGTGTGATAATTGCAACTGAAGAGACCTCGGAAGATATTATCGATCAAGCCGAGATGTTCGGGTTTGATTTTAATTCATATGTCGATGATGGTTTGCTTGATATCTCAAATGTACTTGAGATCAGGACCAATGATGTTGTACGGGCATCTGAGTTTGCAAAGGGTTTAAGTTTGAATGAGATCGACATGATAGGTCTCGTACAGATGATCTCGGAGGATGCCGATCTTGTGGTCATTGATAACATCGGAGTATATTCTATTGGATTGTCGTCCAGAGAGTTCAGAGACAGGTTTGATACTCTAAATCTCCTTCTGAACAGGCAGAACTTTACTACGCTATATATTATGGATGAGGCAGCCTATGAATTGACAAACAAGATCGCTGATTATTCGACATATGGTTGCATAAAACTGATGGTTAAGGAAAATCCATATACCGAAAAGTTCGAGCGTTTCATACATATCTCCAAAATGAGACGTACTGCTCTCACGCTGGATATGACCACATTTGATATCACTTCAGAAGGTATCAAAATACAACGTGCAAAATCGAAAGAAATTGAAGATATTGGTATATAATGCCTATAAATGTCAGATTCTTATTTTCAGCACGGACAGAATTAAATGCTGCGTGATCATTTGGTGTAACTGTGGATAAAGATAAAGGACCAACGATTCTGGTCGTGGACGACGATGAAAATAATCTTAGTCTGATGGAAGCATACCTTATCATGGACTATAACAATCTGCTAATGGCTCGTAGTGGTGAAGAAGCTCTTGAGAAGGTCAATACCAACAGTATCGACCTGATCATTCTTGACATCATGATGCCAGGTATAAGTGGATATGAGGTATGTGAAAAACTAAAATCCTCTCCTGATACAGAATCGATCCCTATAGTTATGGCAACTGCACTATCAGGGAAGGAAGACCGTATAAAAAGTATCCAGGCTGGTGCAGATGACTTCCTTACGAAACCAGTAAATTCCCTTGAATTAAATACTCGTGTACGATCACTGCTTCGGATCAAACTGCTGCACGATGAACTTGTGCAGGAACGTGATCATCTCAACATGCAAAACCGTATACGCACAGTACTCACTACCATCATACCCTCATTACTGACAATTGTTCCCCCGGAACAAAAAAAGGTAATCATCCTTCAGATGATCAACATGGTAGAAACGATCATAGGCCAAAGCTGTGATGATCATAAGGAAACAATAAACATTGATAACATCGGGGAAGTCTGCTGCAGGGCAATGAATCAGCTTGGTGGAGGGTATTATGTTGAAACGTCTGACGGTGACAGTGGGACGAATATTTGCACTGTCAAAGCACGCACATGTCCATGGGGTAAACGTGAGATGAGGATCAATCCTATTATGTGTAACCTTACGCGCGGCATATTCTCACGAATTGCAGACAGTTCGCTTAAGAATGGATACGTTGATGTTCTAAAAACTATGGGAAACGGGGATGAATATTGTCACTTTGCTATATCTGATACAAAAAATGAGTGAATATGGTGCGAGAGGGGGGATTCGAACCCACGAATTCCTACGAAAATGGATCTTGAGTCCATCGCCGTTGACCGCTTGGCTACTCTCGCATTCGAGATTATGCTATTTGTAATCGCTGTATCTGTTAAATACTTATCTATTCGCTGCACCTTTTATACGATATTATTATTCGAAATACCCTATCTGTTCTTCGGTAAGAGAATATGCAGATCATCGTTGAAAATCAGTCAATACTGATTGTGTGTATAGATGGTAACTCTATCACAAAAACAGTGCCATGTGGTATATTATCCTTTACGGATATGTTCCCATTGTACCTTTCAATGGTATTTTTTACAATATAGAGTCCAATACCCGTATTACCAGTATCGCCATACTTGAACCCTTCATCGAAGATGTGTATCTTTATTGCATCTGGTATCCCTATACCATCATCCATAATACTGATCCTGCAATTGGTCTGATCATCTTCGATGATGACCCTGATACTATCTGCATTGCCGTGGATCTGTGCATTCCTTATGATGTTCTCAATAACTGAAGGGAGGGCACTGTCTGCCATTATTAGTGCATTGCCCTCTATCGAGATATTAATATTGAAATATTTACAGGCACTTTCAATTATATCATGAACATGATAAGGTATGAGGTTCGGATCATCTGAGATGAATTGGGATTCCATATCTTTCATATTTTTGATAGTCTCTACACTCCTGTATGCAGAACTCTGTGCCATTTCAAGGAACTTCTCATCCTTTTTGAGTAAATATATCTCAATTCCATTAATTTCCACGTTCAGGTTATTTGCAATATCATGCCTCAATATCTTATTCATGACTTTTAGTGTGTCAGTAAGGTTCTGTTGATGTTTCTTAGATTCAAGGATCTCCTGGTACCTCCGGATGTTCAACACAACAAGAGATGAAGCTTTTGCAATGACAATAGCTGTATTTAGATATTCTTTTATGTTCTCAGGAAGTGAAAATCCTTTAACTTCAACAATCCCCATGGTTCCAGTGTAGTTTTTGACCTTCAATAGAAAACCATCTCTGTTCTCGGATATCAGATATTGTTGGTCCATTTTCAGAAAATCCATGTTAAGCTCTTTTTCCGGATCAAAGCTTGTAGAATATTCTGGTTGAACGATTCCATTTTTCAATGAGAAGTAACTGACTTTTTCTGGTGCAAAAAGAGTATAGAACATTTGTGTTATCTTATTTGCTACTTCCTTCTCATCTTTTAGTTCCACAAGTTCCTCTATGATCTCAATGGACATGGAATAGGATGCTATCCTTTCTGTTACTTCTTTTATATTCTTATTTTTACTTGTACAGTCATATTCAAAAACGATGTTTTCCAATCTCAGTTTCATGAGATCAATATCGACCATTTTAGTCTCAACCGGCTTTCCTGATATTTCAGAAAGTATCTCAATATTCTGTGAACTGTCGCCATAAAATCCAGTCTCAATATGAAGGATGGATGAATATGACATATCGATGTACTTTCTGATCCGTTCCTTTTCAAGCTCGTCATTTTCTGCAAGACGAATGATCTTATCAAGCCATCCGGATGAGATCAAATATTCATCTTTATGCTCCTTCAGTTCTCTGTCACTTAACATTAGCTTGGATGTGTTTCCCACTCCATGGGTGTGGAGTGTTTCTTTGCTTGATGGCTCTATTATCTGGGGACATTCTGAACCATAGAGAAGTAAAGCCTTATGGTAACAGTTTGAACTATCAAGTGTTTGTTGTATGGATCCGCAGTCCAAACAATCACATCTCTGTTCGAGGGGGTTATTGTAGGATATCGGGATCACAATTACATTTTTAAAAAGGTCATTACTGCCTGTAATATATTCTATCTCTTTAACGATACCCTCTGGGACGAGCAGACAAAGATGATCTATCAATAGTATTCACCTATCAATGGGATATTGGCCATATTTTCGAACGGCATCAGAGATACCCATGAGAACTTCATGTGGTACCTGGTATGGTATTTCCCCATGATTGTCCGACAGGATATAGCCTCCACCCTCTGCAGCCTTTTCAATAGCTTCTCTAACTGTATTTGCAGTTGTTTCAGCAGTCCAGTTCCTCATTTCTATACCATTAAGATTTCCGAGTACTGACATCCTGCCTTTGCACGCTGTTTTGACCTCTGTGAGGTCATCTATCACGCTGGTGCAGACCACTGAAGCACCTGCATCCGCGATGTCATCTATTATCGGCAAAGCTCTCCCCGATGCAAGATGCACTGCGACCGGACCATTAAGCTGGGAAGTTACCTTCTTTTGGATCTTGTATCCCGTTTCCCTATATAGTTCTCTTGGGATCAATGTAGGTGAAGATACCGGATCAAAATAACAGATGGCTGTTGCTCCGGCTTCAAGTTGTGCATTTGACCACTCTATGCAGAAATCTGTATTTACTTCCATGAGCTTATCGAACAATTCGCGGTCCTCATACATGATGTCAAAATATTTGTCAAAACCAAGCTGCATAGGTGGTACGGAGAATGGTGACATAGCCACGCCTATTATGGGTACATCTTCTCCTGCATGGTCTTTTAACATTTCCGTACTTTTTAAGACTTTAAGAAGTTGAGGGCTATCCCAAACATCGGGGGCTTCAAGGCTTTCTATGTCTTCGATCTTCTTTATGACAGGCGCTCCCGCATTCGCAGGTCCGTCCTCATAGAATATGGTGCTCCCTCCCCAGGCTTCGGTTTCAAGTGATGCATAATAGAAGGGATAGTAACAATCGTGGCCATATTTCTCCCTCATACGTATCTGGCCTTCGACGACATTTTCAGGTCTGGAAAAATACTCCTTTATTGACATTCCCAGCTCTTTTGCACCATGCATGGTAAGTAAAAGGAAATAGGGAACTCTGTCAGGTTCTTCCTGACCGAGTGCGGTCAGCACACGTTCCATAGATGTCATTTCATCTTTGATCATCATCATTCCCCCATAAGTCTCTGAGAAATATGTATACCTTCCACAGCAGTCCTGGCCATTGCACTGGCTTTGACCTCTTTCCACAATCCCTCATCGAAAAGGAAAGGTGCACCACCTACTATGACCTTTGTTCCGATTTTTTCTTGTTCAATGAACTCAGTTATCTCTTTAACTGTAAGTGCCTGATTCAACATAAGGGTGGAGACAAAAAGGACCTCAATATTGTCTGTTTTTAACTTTTCCTTGATATTTTCGATCGCCATACAGCCGTAATCGATGAGATTAAATCCATTTGAACTTATCAGGGCCTTTAGGATCTGTTTTCCAAGCATATGCTGGTCTTTGAGGGTCGTTATACCTATGGAAGGTCTTGAGCTTCTTTGTGGGCTTTCGATTGGTAGCATCTTGTTCGTGAGCTCTTCTGTGATCTTGCTTGCCATGTATTCCTGTGAAAGTGCGATGTCTCCGGCTTCCCACTTAGATCCAATGCTCTCAAGTGCAGGTGAGATGATAGTATCTATAACCCTGAAGACATCTCCTTCACCAACATGTAATGCTTTTTTGATCACGTCCTCTGCTGCTATCCTGTCAACATTGATCAAGGCATTCTCAAAATCCATGGACGCTCTTTTATCATTTTCCATATCAAATCCCCGAGATATAGCAATATTATAACTGTTATTGAAAATTATGATCTGACTTATTATTCCAGGAACGAATACTCTACGCCTTATTATTGCTCGCAAAGCACAAAAACTCTTCTATTCAGAAAACATTGTCCATATTTTTCATCGACTGGTCATAATCTGCAGTACTCTGGTGATGCCATATTGAGAGAGTTGATTCCGGTTTTCTGAAAAGATGATCATCGATATATCTCATGCTGAATGGAAGAAGATGGGATTCTCTTAGGGCATTTTGCATTATTTTATACAGAATGTTAAGGCAGGTAAAGCATTTATTTTGAATGCATATGTGATGAAGAGGCTGGAAAATCAGGGAGCATAAAAAGTAAATAGATATACCTACACATCATACTATAAGACAAAGGTGACAAAATGTTCTGCTATCAGTGTGAAGAAACAATGAACGGTGAAGGTTGCACAAAGAATGGTGTGTGCGGTAAGAATGGGAAAGTCGCAGATCTTCAGGATGATCTGATCTATGTGCTTAAGAGCATTGCATTCTTCAACCAGAAAGCAAGAAAGGCAAACATTTCTGAAAAAAGCACTGATGATTTTATGCTCGATGCACTGTTCTCAACCATAACGAATACCGATTTCAGAGAGACCGGAATTCAGGACCGCATTGACAGAGGATTCAAGCTTCAGAATGAGATCAAGCAGAAACTTCTGGATGA